>CAYRBE010000025.1:0-18110 GCA_964422345.1 uncultured Dechloromonas sp. | reverse complement strand
AGTAGCTGCAGGTAAGCAGACAGGTTGGCGGCAAAGGACAGGTCAGCCTCCTGTGTTGGGCGGAAAACCGGGCGGAAAAGACCGTTGTGGTAGGTGTAGTGTGCCTCGGCGCCGGTATCGAGTACGCGAACCCGGAATGTTTTGTCTTCCAGTAGGGCTAGACTATCTTCCGGTAACAGCTTCATCTTCAGGGCAGCATTGAGTCCCGCCACCAGAACTAGCGCATGTGGCCATTGCGGTAGTTTGCCAAAAACGCTGGCAACAAAACCGGGTAGGCGGAATTTAGGGATATTGAATTGCGTGCTCATGTTCAGGCTCCAATTTTTTCCAGCGCTTGGGTGTGGCGTTGCACGATGCCGGGGTCGCCAAACCAGTAACCATCCACCATGCCACATTCGCTCCATTGACGGGTATCTGGGGCTACGGTTTCGCCCCGTCGCGCAGCGTCAAAGGCCGAAATGATTTCCTTGATCTGGGCTTTCTGCGGGCTGATACGCAGAATGTCGATGCCCATCTGGAGCATGTCAGGGACTTCGTGCAGCAGATTGTAGTTTTGTGCCGACATCGTCTGAATGCCGTTGATACTGAGAAACGGCTGACCTTCGCGGGTTTTAAGAGTGAGTCCTTCAGCGTGGTCGAGACACTTGAACTGGCAGTCATCTTTGTTGAGATCGTAATGCCGGGCGGTGAAACAGCGCGCCGAGAAGGCAAGAGGGATTTTGCCGAAGGCAAAGATCTCGGTTTCAACATCGGCAGGCTTGCTGCGGTGCAGCGTCTCGATCAGGGTGCGAGTCGCTTCAAGCGGCGGCACCCAGCGTTTCATGCCGTGGCGGGCAAAGGTTGCGAGTGCGGCCTCGTTATAAATATTGAGATGCGGACCCGCAACGAAATTTTTTCCGTTGGCCAGATTCACTGCGCCGAGATCGTTGGCTTCAATCATGCAGTCGGGGATGTCCGACAATTCGCCAATCAGGCGGCGCAGGGCTTTGAGGTCACTTTCGGATTCGAGCAGGGCTTGGGCCGAGATGATGGTTTGTTTTCCGGCGGCGCTGAGGTCACGGGCAAGGCCGATCCAGTCGCTGGTGCGTAATTGCTGACGGCGCGAGCAAACCACCTCACCAACGTAAATGATGTCCAGCGCAGGGTTCTCTGCCATTTCGGCATAAAACTCCATGACTTCGGCTTTCGGCCAGAAATAGAGCAGGGGGCCAAGGGATAGTTTCATGCTGTGTCCTTTAGCGCCAAGGCCGGTTATAAGCGCCTAGTGTGGCCTGGCTGCCCTCGGAAACCTTAGCGAGATCAGCCTGCCATTCCGGTTTCACGTGGAACCGTTCGGGGCCGTTGGCGAGTGCATCAAGCGCGGCGCGTAGCGTGCGGGTGACCTGAGCAACGTAGGTTGGGCTGCGCTGACGGCCTTCAACCTTGATGGCACGAACGCCAATTTTGATGATTTCAGGGAGGATCTCGACCACGTTGAGGCTGACCGGTTCCTCAAGTGCGTAATAGGTTTCGCCTTGTACTTCGAAGCGACCCTTACACAGGGTTGGGTAGCCGGCGGGTTCGTTGTCGTTGAAGCGATCAATCAGGATGCCGTTTAACCGGGTTTCCATCACGCCGGGTTTTTTGTCCCATTTGACGTATTTGGCGGGTGAGCAGGCGCCCACTGTATTGGGAGACTCGCCACAGGCGTATGAGGAAAGCCAGCAACGCCCTTCGTTCATGACGCAAAGACTGCCGAAGCCGAATACTTCGATTTCGACCGTGGTGTTTCTAATTACATTTTCAACCTGTGCCAGCGTCAAGACGCGAGGTAGTACGGCACGCTTGATGTCAAACTCGCGTTGGCAAAAATTGATTGCTTCGTAACTGGTGGCTGAGCCTTGTACCGAAAGATGCAGACGTTGCTGCGGGTGCCGATTACGGGCGTAATCAAGCAGGCCGATGTCAGCCAAAATGATTGCATCAACGCCTTGATCAACCGCAGCATCGACCGCCGCCTGCCATTCACTCACCCGACCGGCCTGTGGGAAGGTGTTGATCGCTAGCAGAATTTCACACCCCTTGGCGTGGGCGTAGCGTATGCCTTCGCTCATGGTCTTCTGGTCAAAGTTAAGACCGGCGAAATTGCGGGCGTTGGTGTCGTTTTTGAAGCCGAGATAAACGGCATCCGCGCCGTTATCTACCGCTGCTTTGAGTGCGGGCAGACTGCCGGCTGGGCAAATGAGATCGGGCAGGGCGCTCATGGCGAGGTCCGGAAAATCGAGCAGACTAGTATAGCCAGCACGATTTTCTTGCCATTGATTCGGGTCAAACCCTTAGCGGATTACCACCGTGGGCTTGTAGCCGAGTGCAGCACGAATTTTTTCGGCAACCTTGTCGGCATCACTGCGGTTGGCGTAAGGGCCGAGTTGCAGACGATTCATCCCGCCGCCGGCGGTGATGTGCATGGGTTCGCTGATCCAGTCGAGTTCTCTGGACAGATGATTGCGCAGATTTTCAGCGTTATCGACGTTAGAGAAGGCGCCGAGCTGCAGATAGGTACCTTTAGGGGGATTGGCTTCAACCATACTGCTTGCTACTACTGGTGCAGCAACGGGCTGAACTTCATTGCCAGCTCGTTTGGCGATCAGCTCAATTTCGTCGTTGGCTGGCTGGGTCGGGCGGGTGGGTGGAGGGGAGACTTGAGCGTAGGTGGTGCTGCTTGCTTCACCCGGAATGATCGCTTCGACTTCCACCTGGCCACTACCACCGTTGATCAGCCCAAGTTTGTAGGCGGCGGTGTAGGAAAGATCGATGATGCGGTCGGCGTGGAAGGGGCCGCGATCAGTGACGCGAACGATGACTGATTTGCCGGTTGTCACTTGCGTGACGCGGACATAGGACGGTAGCGCCAGCGTTGGGTGGGCGGCAGTCATCGCAAACATATCGTAAGGCTGACCGATCGATGTTTTCTGACCATGAAATTTTTTGCCGTACCAGCTGGCGATACCGCGTGCCTTGTAGGGTTTGACTGCCGTATTCGGTACGTAGTCCTTACCAAGCACGGTGTAAGGGCGGGTTGCCGGTTTGTGCAGCGGCTCCCATTTTGGTTCGGCATCAGGAATGTCATCAAGACCATCAGGAATGTCGTCGCCCGGCCCATCATCCTTATAGAAGCCTCCGCCTTTTTTCAGAACAGCGGTGGGCTTTTTGGTCGGTGTCTTGGAAATTGTCGTTTTTTTGCTGTCCACCGTAGCATCCGAACCACTGTACGGTGTGCTGCCACATCCAGCCAAAAATAGTGCAATCAGGGTGAATGGGACGAGGCGGATCATTTTTTTACCAGCATACGATGGGTATGGATAGACATCAGTATGCCAATGCCGAGGAACAGGGTAACCAATGCCGTTCCGCCATAACTCATGAAGGGTAGCGGGACACCGACTACAGGCAGGATGCCGCTGACCATGCCCATATTGATGAAGGCGTAGGTAAAAAAGCTCAGGGTGATGGCCCCGGCGAGTAGTCTCGAAAATAGGGTGGGGGCCGCAGAGGCGATCATCAGCCCACGTCCGAGCAGTAAGGTGTAAAGCAAAATTAGAACAGCATTGCCGAGCAAGCCCCATTCTTCTGAGTACACGGCAAAAATAAAATCGGTGTGCTTTTCCGGGATGAACTCGAGGTGGGTTTGGGTGCCGTTCAGGTAGCCCTTACCAAAGGTT
This sequence comes from uncultured Dechloromonas sp., assembly GCA_964422345.1. GTDB lineage: Bacteria > Pseudomonadota > Gammaproteobacteria > Burkholderiales > Rhodocyclaceae > Azonexus. The sequence continues at coordinate 14,409 of CAYRBE010000025.1, read as the reverse complement.
CCACCTGAGCCAATGGCAATGGTTGATTGAATGATGTGATAGCCCGAACCCAAGGGGTCGGTGGTTGGATCAATCAGGGTCAAAATACGTTTTCGCTGGTAGTCATGCAGCACGTTCCAGAGCATCGGTGCGGCGGCCCCGGCAGCAGCCATCAGACCAAAAATCACCTTCCAGGGGAGTCCGGCGAAGAAAATTACGAAAAACCCGGCACCGCCGACGAGTAATGCAGTACCGAGGTCGGGCTGTTTGGCGATCAGGCCAAAAGGGATGATCAGCAGCAGTGCCGCAACAATAAAATGTTTGAAACTTAGCGTTGATTCGTACTTCTGGAAATACCATGCAAGCATCAAGGGCATGGCGATTTTCATGATTTCCGAGGGCTGGATCCGGGTGAAACCAAACGATAGCCAGCGCCGGGCGCCGTTGATCTTGATGCCAAACAGAAAAACTGCAACCAGTAGTATTAAGCCCACGATGTAAAGCGGAACGGCGAAACGCATGAGTTTCTGCGGGGGGAGGCGCGAGACAAACCACATAATAACCATCGCGACGCCCATATTGCCTGCTTGCGACAGCATCCGCTGGTTACCATCAATCGTTGCTGAATGGACGGTCGCCAGGCCGATCCCCATGATGGCCAGTGTAATCAGCAGCAAGGGAAAGTCGATATGGGCAATGAGCTGCTGCCAGCCACGGCGTAGGGCGCTGGAAATATCGATCATTGTTCGGGGTCTTCCTCTACGGCGGCGACATCTTCCTTCGCCGCACCAGCTGGCAGTTTGCCGAGTAGATAATAGTCCAATACCATTCGGGCTATTGGTGCGGCAGACTGGGCGCCAAAGCCGCCATTTTCAACTAGAACAGCTAGCGCAATTTTGGGCTTGTCTACAGGGGCGTAAGCAATAAAGAGTGCGTGATCACGCAATTCTTTTTTAATCGCGCTGGCTTTGTATTCAGCACCTTTAAGTGAATAGACCTGAGCTGTGCCGGTTTTGCCTCCCGCCTCGTACGGTGCGCCGGCAAAGGCGCGGGTGCCAGTGCCTTCCTTGTTTACCCCGACCATGGCACGATGGATGACATCAAGGTGTTGTTGTTTGAGTTGCAGGTCGCGTAGCGGCTGAGGCTCGATAGGGCGTTGTTCGCCGGTTTTGGTGTCAGCAATGTGACGGACGAGGTGCGGCCGGAACATTACACCGTTGTTCGCAAGAACTGCGGTAGCTTGGGCGAGTTGGATCGGGGTATAGGCGTTGTAACCTTGTCCGATACCAATTGAAATCGTCTCACCGGCATACCATTTTTGTTGTTCAGGTTTTTTGAAGCGCTGCCGCTTCCATGCGGTTGAAGGCAGGATGCCTTTCGACTCACTGGCCCCGTTGCGGCCTAGATCAACACCTGTGCGCTCACCAAAACCGAGTCGCGCCATAAATTTGGCGATGTTGTCGATGCCCATATCGTTGGCGAGTATGTAGTAGTAGGTGTCACAGGAGTGGACGATTGATTTGTACATATCGACTGAGCCGTGACCACCTTTTTTGTCATCGCGAAACTGGTGGTTGCCAAAATTAAAGTAACCAGGGTCACTGATGGCTTGATTTGGGGTGCGTTTTCCCATGTCCAGCGCGGCTAGGGCCATGAAAGGTTTGAAGGTTGATCCGGGCGGATAGGCACCATTAATCGACCGGTTTACCATGGGCTTGTCAGGATGTTCGTTCAGTTCCTTCCAGTTGTCTGGCGTAATGCCATCAACAAACAGGTTGGGGTCATAGGTCGGCGTCGAAACCAGCGCCAGAATGCCCCCGGTGGACGGTTCGATGGCAACCAGTGAACCTTTGCGATCACCAAAGGCCTGTTCGGTGATTTCCTGAAGCTTCGCATCGAGGGTGAGTGTCAGGTTGTTGCCGGATACGGGCGGAATACGTTTCAGGCTACGTAAAGCACGCCCACCGGCATCAATTTCGACTTCTTCATAGCCGGTCTGGCCGTGTAGTTCTAGCTCGTAAAACTGCTCAAGGCCATTTTTACCGATGTGGTCAGTGCCCTTATAGTTGGCCTGTTTCTCGACTTCTTCGATCCATTTAAGGTCTTTATCAGTAATTCTGCCAATGTAGCCAAGGGCATGTGAGGCGATCTTGCCTAGAGGGTACTGGCGGAAGAGTCGGGCTTTGACCTCCACGCCGGCAAAGCGATAACGCTGGGCAGCAAATTTAGCGACTTCAGCATCGGTCAGGCGGGTACGAATCGGGATAGATTCAAAATTTTTGGCTTCATCCATCACCCGTTTGAAGCGTTTTCTGTCTTTAGGCTGAATATCGATGATGGTAGCTAACTCATCGATGGTCGTTTCCAAATTGGAAACACGTGAAGGCGTGATTTCTAGCGTGAAGGCCGAATAGTTTCGGGCCATGATGACGCCGTTACGATCGGTAATCACCCCGCGATTTGGAACGATGGGGATCAGCGCAATACGATTGTCTTCGGCGCGGGTTTGATAAAAATCGTGTTGGACAATCTGTAGCCAGACGAATCGTCCGATCAGCAACGCAAAGGCGAGCAGTACGCCGACTGCTGCGAAGCCAATACGGAAGCGAAATCGGTCGAGATCGCTATCGGGATTGTGGAAATCACCCACGAATGCTCACCTGCCTCAAATCGGACGGTCAGGATCTTGCTCAACCGGCTGATATTGCGGCAGAAGCAGGATAAAAGTGGCTGGAATCCACAGGGTGGCGGCAATCACTGGGCCGATAAAATAGCCCCAGCCGGGGAAGTCGGCACCCACCGCGAGCCGCATCAGTGCTTGAATAACCTGGGCGGCGAGCAATAGGGGTAATACTTGCAGCGCTTGCTGAGCCAAAGGGAACCAGAGAAAGCGTCGGGATAGTGAGGCTGAAAAATAGGCCAGAACGACATAAGAAAAACAATGTTGGCCAAGAACGGAGCCGTCGGCAACATCCATCAGCAGGCCAAGAATGAAAGCCCAACCCATTCCGACCCGGCGGAACTCGCGCACGCTCCAGAAACACAACACCAAGGCCACCCAGTCAGGCATGCCAGGCCAATGTGCAGTCGGCAGAAAATTGAGCAAAACAGCCAGAAACAGGCTGAAAAATATGAACCAGGGGCGAACTGGTAGCAGAATTCGGGATGAAGAAAAGGTGGGTTGCATCAGTTTCCTTTCGCAGCCTTTTTCTTTTTCGGACGTTGGCCATTTTTCTCGCCGCCATCGCTGCCCCGGCCAATTGCTTCAGGCGGTGCTGGTGGTCGGGCTTCGCGTGGGGAGAGCACCATCACTTCACCAAAGTTTTCTACGCCGGCAACCGGGACGCAGAAAATACGGGCAAACGAGTAGGCGCTGTCGCGTTCGATGTTGATGACTTTGGCAACCGGGAATCCGGGAAGATAAACGCCATCCAGCCCGGATGTGACCAAGGTATCTCCGACCTGGACATCGGCGTTGGCCGGCATATAACGCAATTCCATCTGGCCATTTCCGAGGCCAAAAACAACAGAACGTTGGCCACTACGCACGACCTGAACCGGGACGGCCTGATCTTTGTCTGTTATCAGCGTGATTTCGGCTGAAAACGGGAAAATGCGGGTGACCTGTCCAACAACACCATTTTCATCAATTGCTGGTTGACCGGCGATGATGCCGGACTGCTGTCCTTTGTCGACAATCACTTTGCGGGAAAAAGGATCGCGGGCTGTGTACAAAATCTGTGCTACCTGGCCGTTGGCTTTTTCGCGCTCTTTAACCGAGAGTAGCTTGCGCAGGCGTTGGTTTTCAGCCTCAAGCTGCTCCAGGCGTTGTAGGTCGGGGGCGGTTTGTAGTTGGTTATGCTTCAGCGCTTTATTTTCTGTCTGCAGCCCTTCCATGCCTTGAAGGTAACTGTCGGCATAGTCAACGAGACTGCCGGGGGCTTGAGACATGCGCTGCAAGGGATCGACCACCAGCGCTATGGTTTGGCGGAAAAGATCCAGGCTACGAAAGCGTAGGTCGACGACAAATATCGCCAGTGAAATGGCGATATAAAAAGTCAGAAGGGCCAGCGGTGCTGGCCCTCGCTTAAAGAACGGAGGTGGCGCGTGATTGGTGCTAGCCATCGCGATCAGCCCATGAACTGCGGCAAGGAATTAATCCGAAGCGAAGATGCTGGCCAACTTGTCCATCTTTTCCAGTGCCAAACCACAACCTTGCGCAACGCAAGTCAGCGGTTCGTCAGCAACGATGACTGGCAAGCCAGTTTCTTCCATCAACAGACGGTCGATGTCACGAAGCAGTGCGCCGCCACCGGTCAGGACCAGGCCTTTTTCGGCAATGTCGGCACCGAGTTCTGGCGGGGTCTTTTCCAGCGCAGACTTCACGGCGGAAACGATCTGGTTGAGCGGGTCAGTCAATGCCTCAAGAATCTCGTTTGAGGAAATGGTGAATTTGCGTGGGATACCTTCGGCCTTGTTGATGCCGGAAACTTCCATTTCACGCACTTCGGCACCGGGGAAGGCAGAACCGATACGTTTTTTGATATTTTCAGCGGTGTTTTCACCAATCATCATGCCGTAGTTGCGGCTGATGTAATTGATGATCGCCTCATCCAGCTTGTCGCCACCGACACGGACGGAGCCGGCATAGACCAGACCGCCCAGAGAAATGACACCAACTTCGGTCGTGCCACCACCAATGTCGACCACCATAGAACCGGTAGCCTCGGAGACTGGCAGGCCGGCACCAATAGCGGCAGCCATTGGCTCCTCAATCAGGTAAACCTGGCTGGCACCAGCGCCGATCGCTGATTCGCGAATTGCCCGGCGTTCAACTTGGGTTGAACCCGATGGGACGCAAATGATGATGCGTGGGCTCGGGCTGAACAGCTTCGAGTCATGCACCTTCTTGATGAATTGTTTGAGCATTTGCTCAGTCACCGTGAAGTCGGCGATCACGCCGTCTTTCATCGGGCGAATAACCGTAATGCTGCCTGGCGCTTTGCCGAGCATGTCCTTGGCTTCTTTACCGACAGCCTGGATGGATTTTTTCGCGTTAGGACCGCCTTCGAGGCGGATGGAGACGACAGATGGCTCATCGAGCACAATGCCACGGCCACGCACATAAATGAGCGTATTTGCCGTGCCGAGGTCGATGGCGAGGTCGTTAGAAAAGTATTTGCTTAGGAAGCCGAACATCAGTAACTCCGCGTTGGGGGGGTGCGGTAGGGAAAACTTTTATGATACCTTATAACGCTTTACATTTTAAGACTTTGTGCACTGCAATATAAGTCTTTAGGTCCCATGTCGCTCACAATAGATCAGGTTCAGCGCATCGCCCATCTCGCTCGTATCGAGATTAGCGAACAAGAAGCGCTCACTACGCAAACCCACCTTAACGGTATTTTTCAATTGATTGAGCAAATGCAGGCGGTTGATACGCGCGGCATTGAGCCGATGGCGCACGCTCAGGAACTCAGTCAAAGACTGCGTGACGATGTGGTCACGGAGTCAGATCGTCGGGCCGCTTATCAGGCTGTGGCGCCTGAAGTTGAGTCCGGCCTGTACCTTGTTCCGAAGGTGATCGAATGATTAACGCCAGCCTGAAAGAGCTATCGCTGGCCTTGGCTAGCAAAAAAGTATCAAGTGTAGAACTGACTCAGTTATTTCTGGATCGTATCGAACGCTTGAATCCGACGCTGAATGCTTTTATTACGGTGGACCGTGAAAAAAGCCTGAATTCTGCACGCGCTGCCGATGCTCGCATTGCAGCCGGGAACGCTGGTTTGCTGACAGGAATTCCGATTGCCCAGAAGGATATTTTCTGTGCCGAGGGTTGGCGTACAACCTGCGGTTCGAAAATGTTGGCCAACTTTGTTTCGCCCTACGATGCGACGGTGATTCGCAAAATGGAAACCGAGGCTGGACTGGTTTCCTTAGGCAAAACCAATATGGACGAGTTTGCGATGGGTTCGTCGAACGAAACGTCGTATTTCGGTCAGGTGCGCAATCCCTGGGATCAGGCGCGGGTGCCGGGTGGTTCCTCCGGTGGCTCGGCGGCCGCAGTCGCTGCGCGTTTGGCGCCGGCGGCAACCGGTACCGACACCGGCGGCTCGATTCGTCAGCCGGCAGCGCTGTGTAATCTGACCGGCCTGAAACCAACCTACGGCGTGGTTTCTCGTTATGGGATGATCGCCTTTGCTTCATCGCTTGATCAGGGTGGGCCGATGGCGGCGAGTGCTGAAGATTGCGCTCTATTGCTGAATACCATGGCCGGTTTCGATGAGCGTGACTCGACTTCGCTGGAGCGTCCGGTTGAAGATTATTCAGCAGCGCTGGAGCAACCACTGGCTGGTTTGCGTATTGGTTTGCCGAAAGAGTTCTTTGGTGATGGTTGTGATGCCGAAGTGATGACTGCCGTGCAAGCGGCGATTGCTGAGTATCGAAAACTTGGTGCAACGACGGTTGAAGTTTCGCTTCCTAACTCACATCTTTCGGTGCCGGCTTATTACGTGATTGCTCCGGCCGAAGCGAGTTCTAATTTGTCGCGCTTTGATGGTGTGCGCTATGGTTATCGGGCGCCGGAGTATGGCAATCTCGATGACATGTATATGAAGAGTCGGGCGCAGGGCTTTGGCGAAGAGGTCAAGCGTCGCATCATGATTGGTGCTTATGTGCTGTCACATGGGTATTACGATGCCTATTACCTGCAGGCGCAGCGGATTCGTCGCTTGATCGCCAATGACTTTGTCGAAGCTTTCAAATCTTGCGATGTGATCATGGGGCCGACTTCGCCATCCACTGCATTCAAGTTGGGCGAAAAAGCAGCTGATCCGGTTCAGATGTACCTCTCTGACATCTACACCATCGCAGTGAATTTGGCAGGTTTGCCGGGCATGTCGGTGCCTTGCGGTTTCGCAGGTGGCTTGCCGGTGGGCTTGCAGTTGATCGGGAATTACTTTGCCGAAGCAAAATTGCTCAATGTGGCGCATCGCTATCAGCAGGCGACCGATTGGCATCAGCGTCGCCCCGAGGGAATAGCCTGAACATGACCCGGTTGTGGATCATCCTTCTGGTGATTCTTGCAGCGGGTTGTGCCGAGGTGGAAAAACAGCCTGAACCGGTGCTTGAACCTGAGAAAAAAGCGAGTACTGAACTGCCATTCAAGTCGGATAAATTGAAATATCTGGCGAAGCGGCGGATTGAAATACAGCCGACGCGTCCCTTGAATGTGCGTTCGCGGTGTTCGCATCGCGACGCGGTGGGAACCACAACCAAACTTGATCTTCAGGTTAAGGATGCCGTGGTTAAGAGTTTTGATGCGCAAATAGTCATGAAAGGCTATGGCGCATGCAGTTTTAAGTTGGCCAATTTTGAGCAGACCGAAAAATTGCCGCAAGCGCTTCTGAAGCACAAGACTGAGGAAGGTTGCTCGGTTCGGATGTGGGAGCAGGGCGCCAAGGTGACGGTGGCTTTTAATGCCTGCCCAAAGTCGTGCGAGCGGGATGCTTTTAGTTATCTTTGGCCCATCATGATTGAAGCCAAGTCTGGGCGTTGTTTTTGAACGGATAGAATATGAATCAGTGGGAAGTCGTTATCGGTATTGAGACTCACGCGCAGCTCGCGTCAGTGACCAAAATCTTTTCCGGCGCATCGACCGCATTTGGCGCTGAGCCAAATACGCAGGCCTGTGCCGTTGATCTGGCTTTGCCGGGCGTTCTGCCAGTGTTGAACAAACGTGCGGTTGATTGTGCGATTCGCTTTGGTTTGGCGATTGGTGCGCAGGTCGCAGAGAAGTCGGTTTTTGCCCGTAAAAACTATTTTTATCCGGATTTGCCTAAGGGTTACCAGATCAGTCAGATGGATCTGCCGGTCGTGGTCGGTGGTGCTATTCCCGTGCAAGTCGGGCAGGGCGACAAGGCCTATGAAAAAGTGGTGCATTTGACCCGGGCTCATCTTGAGGAAGATGCCGGGAAGTCTTTGCATGAAGATTTTCAGGGCAAGTCAGGGATTGATCTGAATCGAGCTGGTACGCCGCTGCTCGAAATTGTGACCGAGCCCGATATGCGTTCATCTGACGAGGCGGTTGCCTACGCCAAGATGCTACATGCGCTGGTGCGCTGGATCGGGATTTGTGACGGCAACATGCAGGAAGGCTCCTTCCGCTGCGATGCCAATGTCTCGGTGCGGCCAAAAGGTCAGGCTGAGTTGGGTACGCGACGTGAAATCAAGAACCTGAACTCCTTCCGTTTCCTCAAGGAGGCGATTGATTTCGAGGTGCAGTGGCAAATCAATGAAATCGAGGAAGGCCGCAAGATTCAGCAGGCAACGGTGCTGTTTGACCCGGATTGTGGCGAAACCCGCGTCATGCGGACCAAGGAGGATGCGCACGATTATCGCTACTTCCCTGACCCTGATCTTTTGCCGCTGATTATTTCACCTGACTGGATTGCTAAAGTAAAAGCTGAGTTGCCTGAATTGCCGGGGCAGATGCGCGAGCGCTTCATCAATGATCTGGGTTTGTCGAGTTATGACGCGATCTCCTTGATTGCCAGTCCGGAAATTGCCAAATATTTCGAGTGCACCGTAGCAGTCGCTGGCAAAGCCAATGCGAAGCCTTGTGCCAACTGGGTGATGGTTGATTTGGCGGCGCGTTTGAATCGTGAGGATAAAGGTTTTGACGAATCCCCCGTGTCGGCTGCTCAGTTAGGTGGCCTGATTCAGCGAATTGCCGACAACACGATCTCGAACAATATTGCGAAAAAAGTGTTCGAAGCTTTGTGGGCGGGCGAAGGTGCCAGTGCAGATGAAGTTATCGAAAAGCAGGGCTTGAAGCAAATTACCGATAGCGGGGCAATTGCAGTCTTGGTCGATGAAGTGCTGGCGGCTAATCCGGCTAACGTTGCAGAGTTCCGGGCGGGTAAGGAAAAAGCTTTCAACGCCTTGGTGGGTCAGGTCATGAAGGCCGCCAAGGGTAAGGCCAACCCGCAACAGGTCAATGACTTGCTAAGGGAAAAGCTGGCTGGCTGATTAGCGCGGCGGGGGCGGCTGGTTTGAGGCTTTGCCGCCCTGTCCCGTAATAACATCAAAGCGCTGGCGGTCTGCCTCGTATTTGGCTCTGACGATATTGAACTCCTGCTTCTTGACTTCAATTAGCTCCTGTTGGAGCTTGATTTCGTGGTCCAGGGTGCGCAGTTCCTTGGCAAGCTCGGGCGGCAAAGTTTTCTTTTTATAAAACTCTGCCTCTGCCTCGAATTTCTGGCGTTTTCTCGAAAATTCGATAATTGCCGCATTGGCATCCTGCATTGCAAGTTTGATGTCGCCCTCGGCCTTTTCCTGTGCCATGGCAATATCCTGCCGGGTGCTGTAGGTGTCGAGCAGGGCTTGATCTTTGCGTCGCTGTTCCCGGTTGGCTTCCTCTATTTTCTTTTGGCGTTTGGCCTCTTGCGCCAGTTCCATCTTTTGTTCCAGAGTTAGCGGTGGGCCAACTTCCTTGATCGTGTTGCCATTGCTATCGAGTACACGATATGCCCGTCCACGGCATTGTTCCGGTAGCACATCGCCGCAAATTCGCCGGCCGCTGGTCGGGTCAGGGCAGCAATAAATCTCACCCGCTGCCTGACTCGCTGTACTTGTCAGCGCGTAGCAAAGGGCTGCGATAATAAGTTTAGGCGTCAATGCCATACTGCGTTCGATAGGCGGCGACAGCGACGCGGTGGGCTGAAAACTCAGGGTGGTGCTCAATGTAGGCCAGCAGGTCATTTAGGCCTGCCACAGCGATTACCGGGATGCCATAGTCACGCTGGACTTCCTGTACCGCCGACAATTCACCTTGGCCGCGCTCTTGCCTATCCAGCGCAATCAATACGCCAGCCGGTGTAGCGCCGGCTGCACGGATGATCTCGACTGACTCGCGAACTGAGGTGCCGGCTGAAATTACATCATCGACGATCAGCACCCGACCCTTTAAAGGCGCGCCAACGATATTACCGCCTTCGCCATGATCCTTGGCTTCCTTGCGATTGAAGGCAAACGGAAAATTTTGGCCGCGTTGGGCCAGCGCCATGGTGATTGCGGCGACTAAAGGGATTCCCTTGTAGGCCGGGCCAAATAGCATATCGAACTGGATGCCGCCCGTCTCGGTGGCTTTGGCGTAAAATTCTGCCAAGCGAGCCAGCGAGTTGCCGTCATTAAATAAACCGGCATTGAAAAAATACGGTGAGAGTCGTCCTGCTTTAGTTTTGAATTCACCGAAACGCAATACCTGGCAGCCAAGTGCGAATTCGATAAAGTTTTGCCGAAAATCCATTTGTCCCATTCCTGATAGCCACTTAATACTAGCCAAATTTTAGCCAATGTTACGCATCATCTCCTTGAATCTCAATGGTATCCGCTCCGCATGGAGTAAAAATGTTTTGCCGTGGGTTGTTGCTCAACAGGCTGACATTATTTGTTTGCAAGAATTAAAGGCGCAATTGCCTGATTTGACCGCCGAAATGAACTCTCCGGACGGCATGCACGCGTTTTATCATTGTGCTGAAAAAAAGGGATACAGCGGGGTTGGGATTTGGTCGCGCAGGAAGCCTGATCAGGTAATTGAAGGTTTCGATGGCGGCGAATTTGATGCTGAAGGACGCTATATCCGGGCCGATTTCGGAAACCTCTCGGTAATTTCTCTTTATTTGCCGTCCGGATCGTCTTCACCTGAGCGGCAGGAGGCCAAGTTTCGTTTTCTGGATGTCTTTTATCCGCACATGCAGGCGTTGCGTGCCGCGGGGCGGGAGATCGTGTTGTGTGGTGACTGGAATATCGCTCACCAGGAAATTGACTTGAAGAACTGGAAGTCAAACAAGAAAAATTCTGGCTTTTTGCCAGAAGAGCGCGCCTGGCTTAGCAATGTATTTAACCAACAGGGATGGGTCGATGTTTATCGTAATCGCTATCCCGATGTGGGTGATGAAGCCTACACTTGGTGGAGTAATCGCGGGCAAGCTTGGGCCAATAACGTGGGATGGCGGATTGATTATCAAATTGCCACCCCGGGAATTGCGGTAACAGCCCAGCAGGCTATGGTTTACAAGGCTGAGCGTTTTTCGGATCATGCGCCGCTGATCATCGATTATGAGTTTGACTCACCTGCCTAATGCGAATTGATTTCGCGGCAAGGAAGGCTTACTCTATACATTCTGCTTAACAGTCATCAACGAGGTTGAAAATGTCCCAAGAATTGAGCAATGGCAACAAAGAGCGACTGGTTTCCGACATGAAATTGGTTATTACCGATGCTGAGGAAATTTTGCGTGCAACCGCTGGTGCTGCAGGCGAAAAAGTTACCGAATTGCGTGAGCGCATTACCATTCGTCTGCGTGATGCTAAAGAGCGTCTGGCGGATGCTGAAGCGGCACTGCTCGACAAGACCAAGGCAGCTGCACGTGCAACCGATGATTTTGTTCATAACGAGCCATGGAAGGCTGTTGGCGTTGCCGCTGCCCTTGGTTTGGCGCTTGGCGTACTGATCGGCCGTCGTTAATCGCATGACGCAGGAAACAGGCGGTGGAGCTGGCCGCGAAGGTCTCTACTCCGCCCTGAAAAATTCGATTGCGACGCTGATCTCGATCGGGAAGACGCGCGCCGAATTGCTGGTAACCGAGATTGAAGAGGAAAAATTTCGCCTCAAAGTGCTCGGCTCCAAGGCAATCGGCGCTGCCTTTTTTCTCGGTATGGCAATTGTGATGGCGGTTTTCTGTCTCGCAACCTTGTTTTGGGAGCAGCGTGTTCTGGTTTTTGGTCTGTTTGCTGTTTTGTTTGGATTGGCCGGAGTTTTTCTGGTTTCCTCACTGAGTAGGCAAGCAAAGCAACCGAGCAAGTTGTTTCGGGCGAGTTTGAACGAGTTGGAAGCTGACATGGCGCAATTGCGCCGCTATGCCAAAAAGCCGGAATGAATACCCGACTTCTCGAGTTAGCTACTCGTCACGGTGCGCTGCAAGCCAAGATTGATGAGCAAAGACGAATTTTGGCTCAGCAGTCAGTAGCGCTCGAAGCCGCATGCGAGCGCGGTGATGCAGTATTGCATGGTGTTGATTGGCTGAAACACCACCCTGCTGCGGTAGGTGCTGCAGTAGCGGTCGTGGTTATTGCAAAGCCCAAGGGTGCCTGGCGGTGGGCCAAGCGAGGTTATTTTGCTTGGCGTGGCTGGCAGACGATCAAGGCCTCCGTGGTTGGAAAATTCTAAGCGTGGCCAAATCAGTTGAGCATACTGGCGTTAAGGCCTTGCCGGGTTGGTGGCAGCAACTTATTTTTTCGCAGCGCCGTGAGGTTTGCCGGATCTTGCGCGAACTCGCTTTGGCACGCGGCATTATGCCTTTGCTAATGAAGGTGCGTAATGGCGGGCAATGGACGCCGGCCGAGAAAGAGGAAGTCCTCGTACATTTGCGTAACATGGCGCATCTCTCGCCCTACCTGGTCGGCCTGCTATTACCCGGTTCAATTTTTTTGCTTCCGGCTTACGCTTGGTGGCTGGATCGCCGGCGGTTGAGCCGCAGCGATAGCGGAAATCCCAATGTCTAATTCTTTTCCGAGGGTTGTCTGGCTGCTCAAGGCGGACAACTCTTGATAGCATTGCCTCTGGCAAGGATCTGGCGCCTGTTTGCCATCCTGCTGCTCGGTTTTGCCTCGGGCTTGCCGCTGGCGTTGACCGGGCAGGCGATGCAGGCCTGGCTGACGATCGACGGCGTCGACCTTGCGACAATTGGTTTCTTCGGTCTGGTTGGCGTGCCTTACACCTTCAAGTTCCTCTGGGCGCCGCTGATGGATCGTTTCGAGCCACCCTGGTTAGGGCGTCGGCGTGGTTGGATGGTGCTGACGCAGCTGGCGCTGGCTGCGCTGTTGTGGTGGATGAGTGCCTTGTCGCCGGCCACCACCCCGGCCACGTTCGCTCTAGCCGCCGTGCTGGTGGCTTTTCTGTCGGCCTCGCAGGACGTCGTCGTCGATGCTTACCGGACTGATCTGTTGCCCGAAAATGAGCGTGGCCTTGGTGCGTCGGTGCACGTTTTTGCTTATCGCCTGGCGATGATCCTGTCTGGCGGTATTGCGCTGATTTGGGCTGGGCAATGGCAGTCGTGGCCCCGCGTCTACGAGACAATGGCGGCAATCATGCTGGGCTGTAGCGTACTTTCACTACTGACGCTGCCGGGTGTTTCGGGTGCGTTGAAGCCGCTCGATTCTAATCCGCGCCGCGAACTGCTCGGTTTCGTCGCCATGCTGGGTGGTGTTTTGGCCGGTTACTGGCTGGCCAGGCAGGCGCTGATCATGGTTGGCCTTGATCCCAACGATGCCAATCGTTGGATACAACTGCTCTTCATTCTCGCCGAAATCGCTTTGGCTTTGCCCCTGGCTGTCTGGGTAGCAAAGCGGGCCGGCTTTGATACGCTCAACCGTTCGTTGTCCAGCTACTTTTCGCAGCAGGGAGCCGCCGCCTTTCTTGCACTGATCATTCTGTACAAGCTGGGCGATGCCTTCGCCGGCAGCCTGACAACCCCTTTCCTGATCAAGGGCATGGGTTTCGCGCAGGAGGAGGTTGGTATCGCCAACAAGGTAATCGGTATCTGGCTGACCATTTTTGGTGCATTCCTCGGTGGCCTGATCATGACCCGGCTGGCGCTCTACCGCTCGCTGCTGCTGTTTGGTGTGCTGCAACTGGTGTCGAACTTTGGTTTTTACCTGCTGGCGCAATTGGGCAAGGGAGCTTGGGGTGAGGTGAGCGTTCCCGCTTTCGACTGGTGGATTGTCTCGCTGGCTCAGCCAGCAGTGCTCGATGGCTTGCTCCTGGCAGTGATCGCTGGCGAGAATATCAGCGGCGGCATGGGTACGGTGGCTTTTGTCGCGTTGCTGATGGGGCTGTGCAACCAACAATTCACCGCAACTCACTACGCGATGTTGTCGGCCTTCGCTGCGGTCGGCCGGATCTATGTCAGTCCTTTGTCCGGCGTGCTCTCGGCCAGTATCGGCTGGCCGGCTTTCTTCTTGTTTTCGATCGTTGTCGCTGTTCCCGGTGTGTTCATGGTCTGGTGGCTGCGCGCCGCCTTGAACGGCCTGGGACGGAAACAGCCCGCCGCCGCAGCCGTCGACTGAGCAGGCTTAGCGCGGGCGGGTCAGTCGGTAGACGGCGAGGCTGCCAAGAAAATTGAGGTCATGGTCGGCGTCCGCGGCCACTTGTTTACCGCTCTCATCAAGGATGCTGCGTTCCCGGATGATTAGGCCCATTTTGTTACAGAGGTCTTCAAAATCGAGCAGGGTAAAGAAGCGAACATTCGGTGAGTCGTACCACTGGTAGGGCAGGTCTTCCGAAACTGGCATGCGACCATCGAGGACGGAGCGCAGATTTTTCCAGTAGGCAAAATTCGGGAATGAAACAACCGCTTCGCGGCCAAC
>CAYRBE010000024.1:0-18176 GCA_964422345.1 uncultured Dechloromonas sp. | reverse complement strand
ACCTGACCAATGAAGAGCAGGTTCGTCGGGCTTACCGCGTTGCCATCGAGTTTCGCGATGACATCATGGTCGAAAAATTTCTGCCCGGCCACGACTGGCGCATGCTGGTTATTGGCGACAAGTTGATTGCCGCCGCCCGACGTGACCCGCCGCTGGTTACCGGCGATGGCACCCACACGGTTCGTGAACTGGTCGACATCGTCAACAGCGACCCGCGTCGTTCTGATGGCCACGCCACCTCGCTGACCAAAATCCGTTTTGACGAAATCGCCCTCGCCCGTCTGGCCGAGCAAGGCTACACCGCCGACACCGTTCCCGCCCGTGGCGTCCGTGTCGTGCTGCGCAACAATGCCAACCTCTCAACCGGCGGCACCGCCACCGATGTCACTGACGACGTTCATCCAGAACTGGCTGCTGCCGCAATCGCTGCAGCACAAACCGTCGGTCTCGACATCTGTGGTATTGACGTAGTCTGCGACACCATTCTCAAGCCACTCGAAGACCAAGGCGGCGGTATCGTTGAATGCAATGCTGCACCCGGCCTGCGCATGCACCTTGACCCTTCCTTCGGCAAGGGCCGTGCGGTCGGCGAAGCCATCATCGACATGATGTTCCCGGATGGCGACAACGCCCGTATCCCGGTCGTCGCGATCGCCGGCACCAATGGCAAAACCACCACCAGCCGCCTGATTGGCCGGATTTTTGAAGCCAACAAGCAGCGGGTTGGAATGACCAGCACCGATGGCGTTTATATCGAAGGCAAACGTACCGACGATGGCGACTGTAGCGGCCCACGTAGCGCCCGTAATGTCCTGATGCATCCGGATGTTGATGCGGCAGTGTTCGAAACTGCCCGTGGCGGTGTCCTCCGTGAAGGTCTGGGCTTTGATCGCTGCGACGTCGCAGTCATCACCAATATCGGCATCGGTGACCACCTCGGCCTCAACTTCATTACTACGGTGGACGAGCTGGCAGTGGTAAAACGGGTCATCGTCGAAAACGTCTGGTCCAAAGGTACGGCTGTGCTCAACGCAGCCGACCCGGTCGTGGCTGCGATGGCTCACCATTGCCAAGGGTCGATCACCTTCTTTGCTCAGGATCGGACCAATCCAGTACTAGCAACGCACCGCGCCCAAGGCAAGCGTGTGGTTTATGTTGAACGTGATGCCGTGATCTGTAACGAAGGCCGGAAAAAACACCGCATTCCACTGGCCAATATTCCGCTCACCCGCAACGGAACGATTGGTTTTCAGGTTGAAAATGCCATGGCGGCAATCGCCACCGCTTGGGCGTTGGAAATGAGCTGGGAAACCGTAGAACGGGCGCTGGCTGGCTTTATCAACGATGCCCAGACCGCACCCGGTCGCTTCAACGTCTTCGATTACAAGGGAGCCACCCTGATCGCTGACTACGGCCACAACCCGGACGCCATTCAAGCACTGGTCAAGGGCATCTCAAATATGCCGGCAGTGCGCCGTTCAGTGGTGATCAGCGGTGCCGGTGACCGGCGCGATGACGACATTCGCCAACAAACCGAGATTCTCGGCGATGCCTTTGATGACGTAATTCTCTATCAGGATGCCTGTCAGCGTGGCCGCGAAGATGGCGAAGTCATCGGGCTGCTCCGTGAAGGGCTGACCAATGCCCGCCGGACCAAGCAGATTGAGGCAATCAATGGTGAATTCCTGGCCATCGATACCGCGCTGTCCAGACTGCAACCGGGCGACCTCTGCCTGATTCTGATCGATCAGGTTGATGACGCCCTGGCGCACATTGCCAAGCGGATCAGCGAAGCAGCCTAAACAATTACACGCCAATCACAAACCGGGTTGCCGGTCGGTACTCAGCTACCGATCCGCAACCCGGTTTTTTTGAGTATTTTGGTCGAATAAAGAATATCGTTGGCTCGGCAAGCCTCGCCAAGCAAGGCCTTGATTTCCAGCGCCTTGAGCGAGCACTCATCACGCGAACTGCCATGCACCATGGCAAACAGGTTGTACGGCCAGGCCGGTAGCGCACGCGGACGACGATAGCTGTGGGTAACGAAGGGCAAGGCACCGACCAGCTCACCCAGCGCATCGACCTGATCATCAGCCACATCCCACACCGTCATGCCATTGGCCGTCCAGCCAATCGCATAATGATTTGGCACTGCACCAATTCGGCGGATCATGCCGCTATCAAGCAAAGCCTGCATCCGGCGCATCACTTCTCCGGCATCCAGCCCGAGTTGCTCGGCAATCGCGTGATAAGGCCGCGAAACCAGCGGCAGGCCACCCTGTGTAGCGACAATCAGGGCGCGGTCAATTTCGTCAATCACAGCCTTGCCTCCAGCTTCATTTCGACAAAAAACTCCCGCTCTTTCGGGAAGGCATAGACTGGCAAATCAGTGTCATGCTCAATCTGCGCCACTGCTTCAGCGATCCCACCCTGTGTTTCAGTAGCCAGCACAAACCACATGTTCAGTGCATGCTCGCGACGGTAGTTGTGCGCCACCTGCGGCAAAGCATTGACCAGTGCCGTCACCTCGTCGTAACGATCTTCCGGCACAGCCAGCGCAGCCAACACGAAGGCACCGCCCATGCGTTCAATTTGGTACATCGGGCCGAAACGGGTCAAGATTTTGTCGGCCAGCAGTTGCTCCAAGCGCTGCAGCAATTCATCTTCGCTGATCCCGAGTCGCGATGCCACTTCAGCATAAGGCTGCTCACAAATCGGAAAGTCACCCTGCAAAGTATCGATAATTTGCCGTTCTACCGCCGTCAGTTCACGTTTCAATTCAGGCCTCGGTTCACGCATATCGCGCTCCGTTCTGTTTGAAGCGGGTCAAGGAAAACAAAATATCGTGGGGGCATTCAGTCAGCCCGTGGCGCTGGCGAAGATCAGCAATAATGCCCTCAACCTCGCTACGCTCGCGGCCATGAATCATGCAGAACAGGTTATACGGCCAATCCGGCAAAATACGCGGGCGGCGATAACACAAGGTGACATCATGCTCTTCAGCCAAAGCCCGACCCAGTTCGCTCACCCGGTCATCCGGAATATCATGGACCAGCATGGCATTGGCCCGGAAGCCGAGTTCGTGATGCCGAACGACGACACCGAAACGCTTGATCGCACCATCTTCCAACCAGCGACCAATACGACCCAGCACCTCAGACTCGGAAGCACCAATCCGCTCGGCAATCAATGAAAACGGCCGAATAAACAGCGGCAAACCTTCCTGCAGGACCGAAACCAGACGCCGCTCAGCTTCTTCCATCGGCACCATCGGTTTGACTGGGCGGGCGACAGCGACCTGTTTCTGCTTGTCACCGAGCAAGGAAAAACCAAGGTCAATATGAAATTCCTCAACCAGCGGCAAGGCGAGCAAAGGATAACCGGCAGCCTTTTCAATCGCGCCCAGCGTCGCCTGCAACCGCCCCTCACTACCGGCAGTCACGACAAACCATAGGTTGTAATGATGCTCCCGCTCGTAGTTGTGATTAACCTCAGGGAAACGATTGACCGCAGCCGCTACCGCTTCAAGTTGCTCGGGCGGCACGGCCATCGCCGCCAGCGTTGAAGCGCCAATTCGTTTCGGGGCAAAGACCGCGCCGACCCGGGAAATTTTTCCTTCGCGCCGGAGTTTTTCCAAACCACTGAGAACAACGCGTTCAGCCACACCCAACTTTTCCGCCAACTCGGCAAACGGTGCCGGGCAAAGGGGGAAGTCACGCTGAAATTCATTCAGCAAACGGAATTCAAAGGTATCGCTCATCAGAAACCAATACGTGCAGCGCGGGAGGTAAAGAATATACCGGAAGGACTCATCGCCGGAATTTCGCCCAACTTGGTAAAGTTTGCGGTGTCGTAAATCAAGACTTTGTTGTCATCACGGGCAGATAACCAGACGTTTTCGCCACGCGGTGCAAACTCCATATGAAGGATGCCCTTGCCCGGCTCAAAGGCTTGAACCACTTTGCCAGCCAAGGTATCAATCACGTCAATTTTGCCATTATCGGGGAAAGCGAAATTCACCCAGACCTGACGACCATCCGGCCGTGCAATAACAAAAACCGGCTGACCGCGCACCGGAATCCGCCCAACTTCTTTCCAGGTGGCGACATCCACAACCAGTACTTCATGCCGACCAATCGCCGGCAGATAAGCTTTACCCTGAGCTACCGACCAGCCACGCAGATGCGGCATTTTGAAGACAGGCAGCTTTTCCTGACCCCGGCCATAATTTTCAAGAATCTTGCGAGCGCCCTTTTCTGGCTGCCAGAGATCGAGCAAAGCCACCCCGTCCTCACCAAACAAACCAGCCAGATAGTAGCGACCATCCGGCGTCACCAGACCATCGTAAGGCTGCATACCAGCCGGGTAGCGTTCGGTTTTTGGCTGACGTGGATTGGAGAAATCAGTCACCCAGATTTCACCGCCATCAAACAGGGCGTAGGCAAACTTTTTACCCGGCACATCGGCCAGACCAACCACCTTGGAGAACTTACCCGGCGCATATTCGGCTGGCACCTCGGAGAGCAATTCCAGAGTATCCGCATCAAAGGCCTTGATCCCGCCCGGTGCATAGTTTTGGGCGACCACAATACGGCCATCCTGAGAGATCGACCCGCCAATCGCATTGCCGGCCTGAATCACTCGTTTAACGATGCGCTCTTCTAACAAATCGATCTTGGTCAAGCCACCATCGCGACCAAAAACATAAGCATAGCGGCCATCGCGCGAATACACAGCAGAGGCATGCGACAGGTCACCCAAGCCTTCGATTCGGGCATAGGCCTGTTTGGCGCTGGTATTAACCAAGGTGACGTGCCCACTGGCACGCTCGATGACCAGACCCAAATCCCCCGTACCACGTAGTTGTGGCCCGGCACAGGCATTCAGCAACAAAACCAGACAGCAAGTCAGCAATAAACGCATCACAACCTCAATTCAGCTTAATTCGGAAAACCGCTCATCAGTTTTTTAACAATCCAGTCGGCCTCAGCCTCGGACATGAATTGCTTCCACGGGGGCATCGGTGTCCCCGGACGACCATAATAGATCGTTGCGGCCAAACCTTCGGCCGGTTTATCTTTTAAATCCTCAGGTAACAGCGCCGGCCCCAGGCCACCCTGCAAGGTCATGCCATGACATGAGCCACAATCCTGGCGCACCAGATGAACCAGCTCCTTTTGCCGGGACATTTCCGGCTCGGCGGCGAATGCTACGGTGCACAGGCCAAAAAAGGCAAAAACCAATTTATTCAGTAACAACGACTAACCCCTTCATTTCCGGATGCGGGCCACAAGTGTAAGGGTAATGACCGGGCTGCGTAAATTGACGCTGCCAGCTTTCATCAGGAAACATGCGCTCCGACTCACGACCACCCTCGGCCGGGAAAAGCACTGAATGACTGGTGCGCTTTTCACGATTAACCCACTTGACCGTATCGCCCACCCGAATACTGACTTCAGATGGCGTAAAAGTGTATTTTTCGATACTAATTTCGTGCGTCTGCTCGGCAAAAACACAAAAAGAAACGAGTGCCAACAGGGCTGGCACTCGTTTCGATAGCAAACCACCGGAATTCATCAAAATGTATCCCGGAAAGTCAGCGGATTACTGCTTAACTGCCTTCACATCACCATCAGCCCCGAGGCCAATGGTATGAGCGAAGGAAACGTGGTGGAAACGGCCACCGGCGTTATCACCGTGAATTGCGATACCGAAAGGTACAGCCTTACCAGCGGCCAGCGTCACACCGCCAGCCAGCTTGCGGGTGAAGGTTACGGTATAGGTATCACCAGCCTTGGCACCTTCAGCCACAACACCAGCTTTGCCGCCAGTCATGTTGCGCTTGTCGGTTACTGTGCCGTCAGCCGTCTTGCCGCCGCTCGCCCACTGCATCAGATCCATCGCACCTGGGGTAGCGTACTTAGTTTTGGTCGCAGAACCAGCCGGCATTCCAGCCACATCCTTGTGGCAAGCCGCCCAACAACCGATCTGACTGCTCAGCTCGACCTTTTCGTTAGGGAACATGACGGTTGCCTTGACTTCGTTATCCTTGTCGGACTTGTCAAAACCGCCGGTCGGGGCCTTGAAGGTCAAACGAACATAAAGGTTGGTCGCATCGTAAGCAGCCTGAACACCGACCTGATAGCTCATGGTTTTAGGCGCGCCCTTCGGCTCCAGTTCTTTACCGGCCAGACGCTTCAGATCGATATCGAGCTTGCCCTTGTCATCAACGTGACAACCGGCACAGGTCTCACCTTTTTTCAGTGCGCTGGCGCCGCTGTGGTCACCGCTACGCACCCATTCAAGGGGGGCTGCACCCGGGTGAATCACATGAATATCCTTCTTCGGCACTTTGCTCCAGTCCGGGTTGGCAAAAGCAGCTTGCGAACCCAGGGCCATGAAAGCGCCAGCAACCAACAGCGTGGTCATTTTTTGTTTCATTGTCATATCTCCGTATTTATATGCGCGAAACGGGGGCTTGCGCCCCCGTTTGAAATTACTTGATCAGGCTAACGCCAGATTAGTAAATGTCGTGCTGGGTGTTATAGACGTTGAACTTGCCGGTCGGTGTGATCATCTTCGGATCGGTAATCACTTTCTTGACCTTCAGAGTTGCATCGTCATAGACAACGATAGCGGACTGGTCAGTCTTGCCGCCCCACAGAGAGATCCAGACTTCCTTACCGTCAGCCGAGTACTCCGGATGAACAGCACGCTTAACAGCCTTGGTTGCTGGCATACCAGAATCTTTAGCAACGTTCAGGATAGCTTTAGGCTTGGAAAGATCAGCCATATCCCAAACTGCAACCGACTCAGCCAGATCCTTGTCCGGATTTTGCGGAGCATCAGCCCAGAAGTGCTTGGACTTAGGATGGGTCTTGACGAACAGGTTACCCGGAACGTGCTTCATTTCCTGAACAACCTTCCAGTTGTATTCCTTGTATTTCGCATCGCTCTTCTTGTCAGAAGGCGTGGAGATCAGGGTTACAACATCAGCGCCCAAGTGACCGGTCGCCCAAACTGGACCAAACTTCGGATGCTGGAAGTTAGCGCCACGGCCTGGGTGCGGGATCTTGGCGGTATCAACCAGAGCGGCCAGCTTGCCGGTCTTGGTATCAACAGCAGCGATCTTGTTGGAAGCATTTGCAGCAACCAGGAAGTAACGCTTGGAAGCATCCCAACCGCCGTCATGCAGGAACTTTGCAGAACCCACAGTGGTTGTCTTCAGGTTTTCGATATCAGAGTAATCGACCAACAGAATCTGACCGGTTTCCTTGATGTTGATAACCCATTCTGGCTTGATGAAGGAAGCCACGATAGAAGCAACGCGCGGCTCAGGATGGTATTCACCATCAACCGTCATACCACGGGTAGAAATAACTTTACGTGGTTTCAGGGTATCGCCATCCATGATGACGTACTGTGGCGGCCAGTAAGAACCAGCAACTGCGTACTTGTCTTCAAAGCCCTTGAACTTGGAGGTATCAACTGAACGTGCGTCGAAGCCGATCTTGACTTCAGCCACAACAGCCGGTTTTTCCATCCACAGGTCGATCAGTGACAAACGACCATCGCGACCGATCACATAGACGTAACGGCCAGAAGCGGAGATACGGGAGATATGGACAGCGTAGCCGGTCTTAACGACAGCGCGGATGTCTTTGGTATCGCCGTCAATCAGAGCAACTTCGCCGGTATCACGCAGGGTGACGGAGAAGAAGTTCTTCAGATTGAATTTGTTCATCTGCTTGGTCGGACGGTCCTTCACTGGAACGATCACTTTCCAGGAATCCATGGTGTCTTTGAAGCTGTACTCTGGCGGCACATCCGGGGTGTTCTGGATGTACTTCGACATCAGGGTAATTTCTTCTTTGGTCAGGATGTCGTCAAAGTTAACCATGCCGCCATCGGTACCGTAACCGATAATCTTTTCAAGACGGGCCTGACCCAGCTTGAGCGTACCACCTTCGGTAACGTTGCCATCCTTGTCTTTCTTGGACCAGTGCGGCTCAAGATTCTTACCGGTAGCGCCCTTGCGCAGCACGCCGTGACAACCAGCGCAACGCTCAAAGTAAATCTTCTTCGCTGTCTCTTTTTCAGCAGCAGTCAGCTCAAGGCTCTTATCCTGTGCGAAAGCAGAACCCATGGCAAACGCCATAGCGGTCATCGAAAGCATTCCAATTACGTTTCTTTTCATCTCTTATCTCCTAGATCAAAACAAAGCGACTTAACCCCCCAACGGGATGGACGCAAGATTGAACCTAAGCGCCTCAGCCATCTTTGATTTTCATCAATCTTTAAAATCATTTGGAACTTTTTCCAACCATTCGACACAAGCCTCAATAACTATACTGCTAGTTCTTTTGATGGAATATTTCACCATCCTTTGATCCCTCCTATTGGCAGGGACAATTTCCCGCATTAGGATGTGCGCCCGTTAAAGATAATCCGCCATGAAAAACGAAGACAAACTTGAAGCCGGCAAAGTCTGGCTGATCGGAGCCGGTCCGGGCGACCCTGATCTGCTGACCATCAAGGCCGCACGCCTGATTTCTCAAGCCGACGTACTGGTCTACGACCATCTGGTCGGCCCCGGCATCATGGATCTGGCACGCGCTGATGCACGCCACATCTATGCCGGCAAAGAAGCCTCAAAGCACACATTACCCCAGGATTCGATCAATCAACTCTTGGTTGACCTTGCACAAGAAGGCCTGTCAGTTGTCCGCCTAAAAGGTGGTGACCCCTTCATTTTTGGCCGCGGCGGCGAAGAACTCGAAACACTGGCTGAATCCGGCGTTCCTTTTGAAGTCATCCCCGGCGTTACCGCCGCATCGGGCTGCGCCGCTTACTCCGGCTTTCCGCTAACCCACCGCGACCACGCCCAAGCCGTCACTTTCGTCACCGGCCACCTCAAGGACGGCACGGTCAACCTGGATTGGGTAGCACTGGCCCGCCCCAAGCAAACCGTAGTTTTCTACATGGGCATTGGCGCAGCCTCCGAAATCTGCCGCCAGATGATTGCTCACGGCCTGCCGGCCGACACCCCGGCCGCGGTTGTTTGCAACGGCACACGTATTGATCAGCGCACCCTACTCAGCACCCTAGGCTCGCTGCCACAACGCATCATTGAAGAAGGCGTAGAACCCCCCGCTTTGATCGTCGTCGGTAGCGTCGTTAACCTGCATGAGAAACTCAGCTGGTTCGAACAAAAATGAAGTACCTCTGGCTAATCGCCACTTTGTTCACCACCCAAGCTCAAGCCTACTCAAGCCAGGAGCTACGCGAGGATTGCCTAGCCGCAGAGGGCTTTTACGCCAAAAAAAAGAATAGCGACCCATTCGAGTCAATCCGCAGCGCACGTTGTATTGCCTACGTCGCGGGTTTTGCTGACAGCTACGCAGTTAGCGACTATCTGGCAGAAAAAGTGGGCGTCAAACTAAACGCTTTTTGCCTTCCCAAGGACATTGATCTCCCACCGCGACTAGTGCGTTCTGTGCTCGCGCATCTGGATCGTCAGCCACCAAACACAACAGCCAGCACAGCCATGCTGGTCGCAGGCGCTCTGGCAAAAACGTTTCCATGTACAGATTCACTTGAACCAAAGAAGTGATTCGTGGATAATGCTGCCTTCGTTGCCCCGGTGGCGGAATCGGTAGACGCAGCGGATTCAAAATCCGCCGCCGAAAGGTGTGCCAGTTCGAGTCTGGCCCGGGGCACCAAGTATTAAAAGACAAGGCTTTCAGCGATGAAAGCCTTTTTCTTTTTTCAGATTAAAAATATTCCGTGATGCGCTGCTAGCTAATGCACGCAGAAAAAAGGCCCGCTTAAAGCGAGCCTTCTGACTACAAACTCAAAGCTTTTACAGCAAGCTAGCTGGAATATTGCCGCCGTTTTCAGCCAGTTTTTGCAATACCGTCTTGTGCAACCACATATTCATTTGCGCTGAGTCCGCCATTTTTTCAGCCGGGCAGCCCAATTCGGTGGCCAATTCCTTGCGCACGGCAAGACTGCTTTCGAGACCTAGCAACTTCATAAGATCAACAATGGAAACCTTCCAATTGAGTTTCTCTGCATGGGCTGCAGCGAGCGCTTCCATTTTTGCCACCACATCAACTGCGCTGATTGCCACGACAGCGGGTGCCGCGACCGCAGCCGGTGCTGCCGGAGCCGCTGCTACTTCTGCTACTTTGTCGTCACCAAAACCGAGTTTGGCCATAATGCTGCTGAAGATTCCCATAAGATTTCCTTTCGTCGATTGATGGAAAAACCAAACTTATCCTAGCATCCTTTATGCACAAGAATTAGAGCGCACGGTTTTCGGTATTTTTTCGTGTGCACCGGAGCATTCTAAAACTCGACTCCTTATCTTGTGTTCAGCCTGAGTAAATCCGACGGATGATATGATTCGCCTCCCACGGCTCGGCGATTACAGTTCGGCCCTTTTTTGTTTTCTATAATTGCACCGCTTATGTCGCTGACCGTCGACGACTTCGACTTCCCCCTCCCCCCCGAACTGATTGCCCAGCACCCTGCCGCAGAGCGGCGCGGTAGCCGGTTGTTGCACGTCAATGGCGGGCAACTAGATGACCGTCAGTTTGCTGATCTCCCCGGACTGCTGCAAAAAAATGATCTGCTGGTGTTTAACGACACCCGTGTGATCAAGGCGCGCTTCTTTGGGCAAAAAGAAACCGGCGGCCAAGTCGAAGTCCTGCTCGAACGCATTGTGGATGACCGCCACGCCATCGCACAGATTCGCGCCAGCAAATCCCCCAAGCCGGGAACCCGGCTCAAACTCGCCGACGCCTTTGAGGTCATCGTCACTGGCCGGGCCGGGGCGAGTGGAGAGTTTTTTGCTCTGGAGAATGTACACCGTAGCAGTCTGTGGGAACTGGCCGAAGCCTACGGAAAACTGCCGCTCCCGCCCTACATCGAACACCCGGCCGAAGGCGCTGACGAAACCCGTTACCAGACCGTTTATGCCCGCGAACCGGGTGCGGTCGCCGCACCCACCGCCGGCCTGCACTTCGACGAGGCAATGCTCGACACCCTGCGCGCACAAGGAATCAATACTGCCTTCCTTACCCTGCACGTTGGCGCCGGCACCTACCAACCGGTCCGTGTCGACAAGATTACCGACCACCGCATGCACAGCGAACGTTTTGACATCCCTCAGGCTACGGCCGATGCCATCGCCGCAACCCGCGCAGTCGGCGGACGAGTGATTGCCGTCGGTACGACCAGCATGCGTTCACTGGAGTCGGCTGGCAATGCGGACGGTAGCGTTCGCACCGGGCCGGCTGAAACTGACATTTTCATCACCCCCGGTTATCGCTTCAAGGTGGTTGACCGGATGATCACCAACTTTCACTTGCCGAAATCAACCCTGCTCATGCTGGTTTCGGCCTTTGCCGGTTACGACAACATTCGTGCCGCCTATGCCCATGCGATAGCCGAACGCTACCGCTTTTTCAGCTACGGCGATGCCATGCTTCTGGAAAAGAACGATGCAATTTGAACTCCTCAAAACCGATGGCGCTGCCCGCCGCGGCACGCTGACACTCGCCCACGGCGTCGTCCAGACGCCCGTTTTCATGCCGGTCGGCACCTACGGCACAGTTAAGGCGATGACACCACAATCGCTGAATGACATCGGTGCGCAAATCTGCCTCGGTAACACCTTCCACCTCTGGCTAAGGCCGGGGCTAGAGGTCGTTGCCGCCCATAAAGGCCTGCACGATTTCATGAACTGGCAGAAACCTATCCTCACCGACTCCGGTGGCTTTCAGGTCTTCTCGCTTGGCGCAATGCGTAAGATTACCGAGGAAGGCGTCAAGTTTTCCTCCCCGCATGACGGTGCCAAGCTTTTCCTGACCCCGGAAATCTCGATGCAGATTCAGAAAGTGCTGAATTCCGACATCGTGATGATTTTTGACGAATGCACACCCTACCCGGCCAGCCACGACGAAGCCGCCAAGTCGATGCGCCTCTCGATGCGCTGGGCGCAACGCTCAAGGGACGAACACAACAAGCTGGAAAACAGCAACGCCCTATTCGGCATTGTTCAGGGCGGTATGCACGAAGACCTGCGCAGCGAATCACTGGCTGGACTCGACGACATCGGCTTCGACGGCATGGCGATCGGCGGCCTCTCGGTGGGCGAACCCAAGGAAGACATGGCGCGGATTCTCGCCCATACGGCACCCCGCATGCCCACCCACAAGCCACGTTACCTGATGGGCGTTGGTACGCCGGAAGACTTGGTTTTCTCAGTCAAATCCGGCATCGACATGTTCGATTGCGTGATGCCGACCCGCAACGCCCGCAACGGCCACCTGTTCACCCGTTTTGGTGACGTCAAAATCAAGAATGCCCGCTACAAAACCGAGACTGGCCCGCTCGACCCAAGTTGCAGTTGCTATACCTGCACCCAATTCACCCGAGGCTACCTGCACCACCTGTTCCGCTGCGGCGAAATCCTCGGCGGCATGCTCAACACCATCCACAACCTACATTTTTACCAGACCATCATGGCTGAAATGCGGGCGGCAATTGAAGCCGGTACGCTGGATGACTGGGCAAGCACCTTTGCCCGCGACCGTTCCTCAGGCCAGTGATAGAATCACGCGTTTTATATTTTAGCTTTCAGGAGTTTTTCCGATGATTAGTCTTGCCCACGCTCAAACCGCAGGTGCAGCCGACCCGACCGGTGGTTTCATGCAGTTGTTGCCAATGATCCTGATGTTCGTCGTGCTCTGGTTCCTGATGATTCGCCCGCAGATGAAAAAGGCCAAAGAACACAAGGCGCTGCTCGAAGGCCTGGCCAAAGGTGATGAGGTTGTGACCGGCGGCGGCATGCTCGGCAAGGTGACCAAGGTTGCTGACAGCTACGTCACGGTTGAAATCACCACCGGCACCGAAGTTGTTGTCCAGAAGCCTTCTATCGTTCTGGTACTGCCAAAAGGCACGATTAAATCGCTGTAATCACCCCAGAAGGCGGCACCAGCCGCCTTTTTGCATTAAAAAGCCACTATGAATCGCTATCCACTCTGGAAGTACATTATCGTCGCCGTCGCGCTGCTATTGGGCTTCATCTACACCCTGCCCAACCTCTATGGCGAATCACCCGCCGTACAGGTTTCCAGCGCCAAAGCCACAATCAAGGTTGATGACAAGTCCCGCGCCAAGGTTGAAGAAACCCTGAGCAGCGCTGCCATTACCCATGACGGCATTCAGCTCGACAACGTCGGCGTCAAGGTTCGCCTCAAGGACACCGACACCCAGCTAAAAGCCAAGGATTTGCTGGAAAAGGCCTTCAACCCGAATGCGGCCGACCCGCAATACGTGGTGGCGCTCAACCTGCTGGCTGCTTCGCCACAATGGCTGACCTCACTACACGCCTTGCCGATGTACCTCGGTCTCGACCTGCGTGGTGGTGTGCACTTCCTGCTGCAAGTTGACATGAAGGGTGCGCTGACCAAGCGTCTGGACTCAACCTCGGCTGACCTGCGCACCGCAATGCGTGACAAGAACATCCGTCACGGTGGCGTTAGCCGCGAAGGTGACCGTCTGGTCGTGCGCTTCCGTGATACAGAAACCCGCGACAAGGCCCGTGGCGTGATTAGCGATAGCCAACCCGACCTAGCGATGGCCGACCAAGGCGATGCCAGCGAACCAAAACTGGTCGCCACGCTGAAGCCAGAGTCACAGAAGCGGATCGGCGAATTTGCCCTCAAGCAGAACATTTCAACCCTGCACAACCGGATCAACGAACTCGGCGTCGCCGAACCGGTGATCCAGCAGCAAGGCGCTGACCGTATCGTTGTTCAGCTCCCCGGCGTGCAAGACACCGCCAAGGCCAAGGACATTCTCGGTCGTACCGCCACTCTTGAAATCCGCATGGTCGATGATTCGCCCGGCGCACTCGAAGCGGCACTGGCCGGCAATGCGCCGTTTGGCACCGAGGTCTACAACGAACGTGGCGGCCAGCCGCTACTGGTCAAGAAACAGGTAGTACTGACCGGCGAACGCCTGACTGACGCCCAACCCGGTTTCGACACCCAAACCAACGAAGCGGCGGTACACCTGACGCTTGATGCTGCCGGCGCCCGTATCTTCAGGGATGTCACCCGCGAGAACGTTAATAAGCGGATGGCCATTCTGCTGATCGAAAAAGGCAAGGGCGAAGTGGTCACTGCCCCGGTCATCCGTACCGAAATTGGCGGCGGTCGCGTCCAGATCACCGGCCGCATGACCACCATGGAAGCCAACGACACCGCCCTGCTGCTGCGCGCCGGTTCGCTCGCTGCCCCCATGGAAATCATCGAAGAGCGCACCATCGGCCCCAGCCTCGGTGCCGACAATATCCGCAAGGGCTTCCAGTCGACAATGTGGGGCTTTGCCGCAATTGCTGCCTTCATGATCGTCTATTACCGCATGTTTGGTCTGATATCGGTGGTGGCGCTGGGTGCCAACCTGCTCTTCCTGTTTGCCATTTTGTCGATGCTGCAAGCCACGCTGACCCTACCGGGTATCGCCGCTATTGCGCTCACTTTGGGTATGGCGATCGACGCCAACGTGTTGATCAACGAGCGTATCCGTGAAGAACTGCGCGCCGGGATGCCGCCACAAGCAGCAATCTCTGAAGGTTATGAACGCGCCTTCGGGACGATTCTCGACTCCAACATCACGACACTGATCGCCGGCCTTGCCCTGCTGATTTTCGGCTCCGGCCCGGTACGTGGCTTTGCTGTCGTCCATTGTCTCGGCATCCTGACTTCGATCTTCTCGTCAGTGGTCGTTTCCCGCGCTCTGGTTAACCTGATCTACGGTCGCCAGAAGAAACTCACCTCGGTAGCTATCGGCCAGATCTGGAAACCGGGCAGTGCCACTGCTACGGTGCACGACTCAAAATAAGGAAAAACGAAAATGGAATTTTTCCGGATTCAAAAAGACATTCCCTTCATGCGCCATGCGCTGAAGTTCAACATCATTTCGCTGGTGACCTTCTTGCTCGCTGTGCTTTTCCTGTTCAGCAAGGGTCTGCATCTGTCGGTGGAATTTACCGGCGGGACGCTGATCGAAGTCAGTTACCAGCAGTCGGCTGACCTCGACAAAATTCGTGGCTCGCTTGGCAAGGCTGGTTTTAGCGACTACTCGGTGCAGAACTTCGGTTCCTCACAGGAGGTCATGATCCGCTTGCCACTCAAGGCTGAGCAAAACTCCAACCAGCTTGGCGAATCTGTTCTCAAGGCACTCGAAGCCGATGCCCCGGGCGCCAGCCTGCGCCGTGTCGAGTTCGTTGGCCCACAGGTCGGCAAAGAGCTCGCTGAAAATGGCGCAATGGCGCTGCTGCTAGTCATCGTCGGCATCGTGATCTATCTCGCGTTCCGCTTTGAATGGCGTTTTTCAGTCTCCGCCATCATCGCCAACCTGCACGACGTGGTCATCATCCTGGGCTTCTTCGCCTTCTTCCAGTGGGAGTTCTCACTCTCGGTACTGGCAGCGATTCTGGCCGTGCTCGGTTACTCGGTGAATGAGTCTGTGGTTGTGTTCGACCGGGTACGCGAAACTTTCAAACGCGCCCGTGGCATGACCACGCCGGAAGTCCTCGATCACGCGATCACCAGCACGATTAGCCGGACGATCATTACCCACGGCTGTACTCAGCTGATGGTACTTTCGATGCTGGTCTTCGGTGGCGAAACCCTGCACTACTTCGCCATGGCGCTAACCATCGGCATCTGCTTCGGTATTTATTCCTCAGTCCTCGTCGCCAGCCCGCTGGTCATGTGGCTGGGCGTTTCCCGCGAGCAGTTTATCAAGCCGAAAAAAGCCGTTGATGAAACAGCCAATGCGGATGGCGCAGTAGTTTAAACAAGCGCACTCAGTACAAAAGCCGCCGGCAAACCCGGCGGCTTTTTTGTGTCCACATGATGGACTGAATAGTATGAAGCGACGATACTAAGCATCCACGGCGTGATGAATATCCCCATGAAACACCACACAGCATTCAATAAATTGTCTCGTCTTATCGATTCCCTCAAGCCGCTCGCTTTCGGCCTAATCATCTGCCTCGCTTCGCCAGGCAACGTGGCGCAAGCTCAAACTGGCTTACTCCCATCGCTGACCAAACCGTCTGCCAACAAGGCAGAACAAGCGCCGGTCAACAAACTGGAAAATCCTCGCCAGCAAGCCGAGGCCCAACTGGAAGAAGCTCGTCGCCTGCAGGCGATTGAGCGTAATACCAGCGCAGCAAACACCGGGAATGAGCCACTGACCTCAAGCGACCGGCAGCGCACATTGGACCATCTCGTTCTGGCCTACGGTGAGCGCCTCAAAGCGCTCGATGAACTTGATGCCTTCAAGCAAGCGCCTGCAAAGAAACAACAAATTCAGACTCTGCTTGATGAACTTACCGCCCCCCCGCCCTACTCCGCACTGCGCGTTGATTTGCTGCGTAACGAGATGGATGCCCTAACGCAACGTCTCGACAGCCTGTCTTCCACCGAACATGCGCTGGATTCTGAAAAACGCGCCTTGATTGAAGCGCAGCGTCGCGCTGCCGAAGCAGTTCGTCTGGGCGATGACAAGGTTGCCCGGGCATCAAATGAACAAAGTAGCGAAAAGGAAACCCAAAAACGCGAACTGGCCAGCCTGCAAAAACAATTGGTCGAGGCACAACTCATCAATGTCGGGATTGGACTTGAGCGGATCGCCCTTGAAAACAAGGGGCTTCTTGAAACCAAGCAGGAAGTCAAAACCAGTCTCTCCCGAGTCATTCCTCAACAGCAGTTGAGCAAGGAGGATCTCGATAAGCAACACAGTCGCCTGCGCGACGACTTGGCTCGCCTAACCGCTGAAACTGACCGCAGGCTCTCGGAAAACGCCCGACACATGGCTGAACGGGAAAAGCTGTTCAAGACGTTGGCTGGCCCGGCGGCGACCGATGAGCAACGCCGGCAGATCAGGCTGCTCGACGAACAGCTTGAGACCGACCGGATTTATCTGCTGACCCAAGGTGCGATCAAAAATCTGATCGAAATCAGTATCGAAAACTGGGCACAACGCTATGCCGGATTGAGCACCGATGATGCAGTAATTCGGCATTCGGTGATCAAAGTTCTGAGTGAATCGAAGTTGAGCATTGAAAGCCGTCAGCAGATCTTTCAAGAATTTCAAGCTGCGGCCAAAATTGCCGTCAGCGATCAGGAAGCACGCCTTAAAGAGGCGCTCCTTGACCTCGACGCCACCCGTCAGGAATCTTTGATTCTCGAGCTGCGCAGCCAACGGGCATTGGCATTTCAGCGGATAGAACTGGGTAATGCGCGGGCTATACGGATCATTAACCGATGGCTTGCCGACTTTGGCGCATCAACGACACAGGACTCAAGCAGCCAGTGGACGCTACGTTTTCTTCAACTACGCGGCATAGCAAAAGATATCTGGAATTTTGAGATGTTCGCCGTTGAAGACTCAACAATCGTTGATGGCAAAACGGTCACCACAACCTACGGCGTCACTGTAGGCAAAAGCATCGGATCACTATTTCTTTTCGCGCTGACCTACTGGGTTGCCTCGATGCTGCTCCGTCGGATGGAACGGCTGATGGTCCGGCGATTTGGCGTCAATGAACAACTAGCCAGCGTCATCCGGCGCTGGTCACTGATTGCACTGGCCGTCGTACTGATCATCCTCATTCTCAACCTCGCCCGTATCCCGCTGACCGCCTTTGCCTTCATGGGCGGCGCACTGGCGATTGGTATTGGTTTCGGCACACAGACCATTATCAAGAATGTGATCAGCGGCATCATCATTCTGTTTGAACGCAAAATCCGCGTCGGCGACATCATCTCGCTCGGCGGCACCACCGGCCATGTCACACAAGTTGATCTGCGCGCCTCAACGGTACGGGGCTTTGACGGCATTGAGGCGCTGATCCCCAATTCCACCCTGCTCGAAAACCAGGTCACCACCTGGACCTACTCGAACCAGAACATTCGCCGGGAAATCCGCATCGGCGTCGCCTACGGTGCACCGGTGCACGATGCCGCAGAGATCATTCTGAGTTGCGCCAAGGATCACGGCCAGGTGAGGAAAGACCCACCTCCCGAAGTGTTCTTTGAAGATTTCGGCGACAACGCCCTGCTCATGGTGCTGGTTTTCTGGGTAGAACT
>CAYRBE010000023.1:0-18661 GCA_964422345.1 uncultured Dechloromonas sp. | reverse complement strand
TCCCCGGTGGCGCCACGCTGACCCGTGGTGAAATCGATGCCTACACCCAGTTCGTTGGTATCTACGGCGCTCGCGGTCTGGCTTACATCAAGATCAATGACGTCACCCAGATCAACGAAACCGGCCTCCAGTCACCTATCGTCAAGAACCTTTCAGAAGCTTCACTGAAGGCAGTCATTGAACGCACCGGCGCAACATCCGGTGACCTGATTTTCTTTGGGGCCGACAAAGCCAAGATCGTCAATGACGCGCTCGGCGCATTACGCATCAAGATTGGCCACGAAAAAGGCTTCGTCACAGGTGCCAAGTGGGCACCGCTGTGGGTGATCGACTTCCCGATGTTCGAGTACGACGACGAGTCCAAACGCTGGACCGCCTGCCACCACCCCTTCACCAGCCCGAAGGACGAACATCTCCAATTCCTCGAAACCGATCCGGGCAAATGTCTGGCTAAAGCCTACGACCTGGCGCTCAACGGCTGGGAGCTCGGCGGTGGTTCGGTACGTATTCACCGTGCAGAAGTGCAAGAAAAGGTTTTCTCGGCACTCAACATCGGCCCAGAAGAACAACAGGCCAAATTCGGCTTCCTGCTCGACGCACTGAAGTACGGTGCACCACCGCATGGCGGCCTGGCCTTTGGTCTGGATCGCATTGTCACCATGATGACCGGCGCCGAATCCATTCGTGACGTGATCGCTTTCCCGAAAACTCAACGCGCCCAATGCCTACTCACCGACGCGCCATCGAGTGTCGACGAAAAGCAACTGCGTGAACTGCATATCCGCCTTCGCCAGAAAGTGGAAACTCAGGTTGAAGTCGTTAAAGGCTAAAGCATGAAAAACTGGTTGCGCTTCCTCCTTGTCGTCATTCTGGCAATAGGAAGCGCATACGGTTTTAGCTTCAACCGTGATAATGCTACGGTGGACTCGGTCTTTTTGACCGAATTGCCCCGTGAAGCACAGCAAACACTCACACTAATTAAGACAGGTGGCCCATTCCCCTACTCACGGGATGGCATCGTGTTTGGTAACTACGAAAAAAGGCTGCCGCAGAAGCCTCGTGGTTACTACCTTGAATACACCGTCAAAACACCAGGACGCCATGATCGTGGCGCAAGACGCATCGTTGCTGGTGAAAAATCCGACTATTACTACACCGACGACCACTACCAAACGTTTAGAAAAATCCGGGAGTAGACGATGAAATCGGGCCTTTTTACACGCAGCAGTAACGCTGGTGTTTTCCACCTGACGAAAAGCCAAGCCGAGCGACTCCCTGAACTCGCCGCAAAGACTCAGCGAGTATTGAAGCGACTCGATTTTTCGGCTTGTCAGGCAAAGCAAGAAGCACTCATACAGATTGGGCGCGATTTGGTTTTTCCAAAATGGTATGGCGCCAATTTTGACGCACTTCACGACTGCCTAAACGACCCAGACTGGCGTCCAAAAAATGGGCTGATTGTGAATATATCCGGTCTTGATAGCCTCCAAAGAAAAGATCCTGAAGCGTTTTCAACATTGCTCGAAGTACTACAAGCAAGCTGCCAATCAGAGTCTTCAGCGCAAGACTCACCGCTGTGGTTTTTGCTCGACACCCACGCACCAAGCATTAAGCCGCTGCCGAAAGCATGACAGGCTATAAGCAGCCAGTCTCGGTGCTCGTGGTCATCCACACCGCCGCACTCCAGGTTCTACTCCTTGAGCGCGCCGCGCACCCTGACTTCTGGCAATCAGTCACTGGCAGCCGCGAAAACGATGAACAGCCAATCGATACCGCAAGACGCGAAGTAATGGAAGAAACCGGGCTCGACACCCATCTGTTCAAGCTCAGCGACTGGCACATGACCAATGAGTTCGAGATTTTCCCGCAGTGGCGACATCGCTATGCCCCCGGCGTCACGCAAAACACTGAGCATGTTTTCTCGCTCGAATTGCCCTGCAAGCAAACGATCATCACCGAACCGAACGAGCATCGCGCCCATCAATGGCTGCACTACACCGAAGCAGCTGCACGCTGCTTCTCTTGGAGCAATCGCGATGCCATCCTCGCGCTTGCTTCTCGGACTTAACAAATCGTAAGTGTTCGGCAAGCCCCCGCACACGCAATTTTCTTTGTACAATCCGCAGCGATTTCACTCGGAGCCCGCCATGAGTCTAGAAAACCTCGCCCCCGGCATTAAGGCCGCTGTTCTGGCCGAAGCACTACCTTATATTCAGCGTTTCCACGGCAAAACCATCGTCGTCAAATACGGTGGCAACGCAATGACCGAAGAACACCTGAAGCAATGCTTCGCCCGCGATGTCGTCCTGCTTAAGCTGGTTGGTTTTAATATTGTCGTTGTCCACGGTGGCGGCCCACAAATTGAAAGCCTACTCGCCCGCGTCGGCAAAAAAGGTGAATTCGTTCAAGGTATGCGAGTCACCGATGCAGAAACCATGGAACTTGTTGAAATGGTTCTCGGCGGCCAGGTAAACAAAGAGATTGTTAACCTGATCAATCAACATGGTGGCAAGGCGGTTGGCCTCACCGGCAAGGATGGCAACTTTATCCGGGCCAAAAAGCTAATGCTCGAAAACAAGGATATTCCGGGTGATCTGATCGACGTTGGCCAAGTCGGCGACATTACTTCTATCGACCCCTCGCTCATCGCTTTGCTTGATACCGGTGCTTTTATTCCGGTGATCGCCCCGATCGGGGTTGGTAAGAATGGTGAGACCTACAACATCAATGCAGACGTAGTCGCCGGCAAAATCGCGGAAGTTTTAAAGGCTGAAAAGCTCGTTTTGCTGACCAACACCCCAGGTGTTCTCGACCAAGCTGGCAATCTGATCACCGGCATTACACCCAAGCAAATTGACGAAATGGTCGGAGATGGCACACTTTCCGGTGGCATGCTGCCAAAGATTGGCTCGGCGCTTGATGCTGCGCGTAATGGGGTCAAGGGCGTCCATATCATTGATGGCCGGGTCGAGCATGCACTGCTGCTTGAAATCCTCACCGACCACGGCGTCGGCACAATGATCAAGTCACACTGATGAGCCGACTGGGGCGCGTTTGGTTGTTCGATCTCGACAACACACTACATAACGCGACCCCGCATATTTTTCCGCACATCAATCGCTCAATGCGGGAATACATTGAGCGAAATTTGGGCCTCGATCCAGCGCAAGCAACCAACCTGCGCCAGAATTATTGGGAGCGTTACGGAGCCACGCTACAAGGTCTGATGCGCCACCATGGCACAGATCCACGGCATTTTTTATGGGAAACACACCAGTTTCCTGATTTAAAACGCATGCTGGATTTCCAGAAGCCCACCTTACATATGCTGCGCCGGCTTCCCGGGAAGAAAATAATTTTCTCCAATGCACCGCGACATTACACCGACGCCGTCCTCAAACTCACCGGGCTGGATCGTTATTTTTCCAGCATCTACTCGGTAGAAAATGTTCATTTTCAACCCAAGCCCATGCTCGCCGGATTCCGCACGCTACTTCACGCCGAACGTCTGGACCCCAAGCGCTGCATCATGGTTGAGGACAGCTTGCCCAATCTAGTCAGCGCCAAAAAACTGGGGATGAAGACGGTGTGGGTAAGTGCTGGCTTACGTCAATCGCCCTACGTAGACGTCAAAATTAGTTCTATTCTCCAACTCACCGAACGCTACGGTGTACTATAATTTTTGGGCAAAAACCAAAATATAAAGGGGACAATGATGGCAACTAAACCGGGTGAGCGCCGCCTGCAAATTCTGCAAATATTGGCCAGCATGCTGGAAACCCCCAAAGGGGAAAAAATCACCACTGCCGCACTGGCAGCAAAACTAGAATGCTCGGAAGCAGCGCTGTATCGCCACTTCGCCAGCAAGGCGCAAATGTTTGAGGGCTTGATCGAATTTATCGAACAAAGTCTTTTTGGCGTAATCAACCAGATCACCACTGAAGAAACTCAGGGCTTCGTTCAGGTTGAACAAATTATTGGGCTCTTGCTCCGTTTCGCACAAAAAAATCGCGGGATGACCCGTGTCTTAATCGGCGATGCTTTGGTCAATGAAAATGAGCGCCTGCAACTACGCATCAACGCCGTGCTCGACAAAATTGAAGCTGCGCTGAAACAGTCTCTACGTATTGCAGCCGCCCAAGACAACTTGAAAGCCGATGCTGATTTTGGTGCGCTGGCCAATCTATTGCGCTGCTATGTCGTTGGTCGCTGGGAGCAATACGCCCGCAGTGGTTTTAGCCGCGAGCCGCTGGCCCAATGGCCGGTGCAGTGGCCAATGCTCTACTTCGCCTGCTTATCGCAATCCGGGATGCCCAGCAGTTCGTAAAAAAGGCGGCCCGCGAGCCGCCTTTTGTTTACCTAAGCACCGTTCAAGCCTTCAAATGCTCGGCCGCATCCAAAGCAAAATAAGTCAGGATACCGTCAGCCCCCGCTCGCTTGAAGGCCAAAAGACTTTCAAGTACGCAGGCTTTCTCATCCAACCAGCCATTTTGTGCCGCTGCCTTCAGCATCGCGTATTCACCGCTGACCTGATAAGCGTAGGTCGGCACCTTAAACTCATCTTTAACCCGGCGCACAATATCCAGATAAGGCATACCGGGCTTAACCATCACCATGTCTGCCCCTTCAGCAAGATCAAGCGCAACTTCTTTCAGTGCTTCATCTGAATTTGCCGGATCCATCTGATACGTATATTTATTGCCCTTGCCCAAGTTGCCGGCAGACCCAACCGCATCACGGAACGGGCCATAAAAAGCCGAGGCGTACTTGGCCGAATACGCCAGAATGCGCGTGTAAATCTGGTTAGCGCCGTTCAGTTCGGCACGAATTCGCCCAATACGGCCATCCATCATGTCGGAAGGCGCCACAACATCCGCCCCGGCTTGAGCATGACAAAGTGCCTGTTTTGCTAGCACTTCAAGGGTTTCGTCATTCAACACATAGCCAGTCTCATCAATCAGCCCATCCTGACCATGACTCGTGTAAGGATCAAGCGCGACATCAGTAATCACACCCAAGTCTGGAAACTCACGCTTTAGCGCCTTAACGACACGTGGCACCAAACCGTTTTCGTTAAACGCTTCTTCAGCCCCTAAGGACTTCAATGAAGCATCAACTACGGGAAACAAAGCGATGGCAGGAATACCAAGCCTAACCGCCCGTTCAGCCGTCTTTAGTAACAGATCAAGTGACTGGCGCTCAACACCGGGCATCGAACCCACTTTTTCGATGCGCCCCTCACCTTCAAGTACAAAAACCGGATAAATAAAATCATCTGCCGTAAGCACGGATTCACGCATTAAACGCCGTGAAAAATCATCGCGCCGCATCCGGCGCATGCGGGTTCCAGGAAAATTACCGGTTGCACTCATGCTGAGACCTCAAAACAATTTAATAAAAAATATTTAAGCAAAGGAACTTTAAGTAAAAACCCATATCAGAGTACGCAGATGGCTCTCGTCATCTCCCGCTTCACCTCCCTGAGCGGGCACCTTGAGCATATCAAGGTTCTTCGGCCCTCGGACCCCCTTTATCCGAGGGCCTTTTCTTTCCTGGCCCCTTGACTGCAACAGGCATCTTTTTCTCTGGTGGCTTTCGCGTAATCCCCAACCAAGCGGAAAGAACACGCTCAGCATCTTCAACACCTGTTTTTTTCAGGCTGGAAAATAACTGCACCGAATACAACTCACTATCCCCCCAGGTTGCCAACTCGGCCTTGACCGAGAAAACCACTTTGGTTTGCTCTTGACGACTCAACTTATCGGCTTTTGACAACAGGATATGAATTGGCCGACCGGTCGGCCTGAACCAGTCAATCAAACGAATATCAAGATCAGTAAATGGCCGCCGGATATCCATGATCACGACTAAACCGGCCAATTGCTCACGCTTGCTGAGATAAGGCCCGATCAGGCCCTCCCATTGTGAGCGAATCGCCTCGGGCGCCTTGGCATAACCGTAACCCGGCAAATCTACGAAATATTTCCCTTCAGTCAAAGTGAAATAATTGAGATGTTGTGTACGCCCCGGCGTCTTACTGACATAAGCCAGACGCACTCGCCCCGCCAGAGTATTGATCGCAGAAGATTTACCCGCATTCGAGCGCCCAGCAAAGGCAACCTCGCAAACGGAATCAACCGGCAAATCACGCAGATTTGCCACAGTAGTAAGAAAAACAGCTTGTTGGAACAGCGGCATAAAAAACCCGTTAGACCTGCCAAGGGGGCAGGGAAGTGTTATAGAATAACAGGTTTGTAACCTTACGTTCCGGCCAAAGCGCCCACAAACGCGTACAAGGAGCTTGAAAATGATTCGTACAGCGGCAATGGCAATTCTTTTTGCTACCAGTTTAGTTGCTCATGCTTCAGAAGGAGCCAAGAGCAAGGCCGATCCTGCCAAGGGCAAAGTGATTGCTGAAACCGTTTGTGTCGCCTGTCATGGCGCCGATGGCAACAGCGCAGCATCCGCTAATCCGAATCTGGCTGGCCAGATCGAGGAATACCTCTACAAGCAACTTAAGAATTTCAAAGCGGCAGATGGTAAGCCTGCCGCACGTAACAACGCAATCATGGGTGGCATGGTTGCTGCGCTTTCAGACGACGACATGAAAAACGTTGCTGCTTGGTTCGCTAGCCAAAAGCAGAAACCATCCGCAGCGAAAGACGAAAGCAGCATCGCTATGGGTAAAAAACTCTGGCGCCAGGGCGATTACAAGAAAGGCACCCCAGCCTGCGCTGGCTGTCACGGCCCAACAGGCGCAGGCTTGCCTGCTCAGTACCCACGCATTTCCGGTCAGTTTTCTGAATACACAGAAGCTCAACTAAAAGCCTTCCGCGCTGGCGAGCGTGCTAATGACCCTGAGAAGATGATGCAAACCATCGCCGCCAAACTCTCTGACGCTGAAATAAAAGCTGTTTCAGATTTCGCCGCCGGACTGCGTTAATCGCTTAAGTAATCACACAAAGGCAGCTTCGGCTGCCTTTTTTATTTTTGACTTGGCAGATTCATGACTCGGGGATAGACTCGATGCACGAACGACCGCTGCAATGAGGAGACCCCCGAATGAAAACACTCAAGCAACTGCTTGCCGGCAAAGACCGCCAACTGGCGGTGGTTTCACCCCGCGACACTGTATTTCACGCACTTACTGTAATGTCAGCCAATAATGTGGGCGCCTTGCTGGTGCTCGACGGAGAGCAACTCGTTGGCGTATTTTCCGAACGTGACTATGCCCGCAAGATTATTCTTCAGGGAAAATCATCAAAAGAGACTGCAGTCTCCGAAATCATGAGTGACAAGGTAGCTTACGTCACCCCAGCAGCCACCCTTGATGAGTGCATGGCGCTCATGACCGAGAAACACTTCCGCCACCTCCCTGTGTTAGATGAGACCGGCAGCGTGGTCGGCATGATCTCGATTGGTGACCTAGTCAAGGAAACCATCAGCTCTCAGAAATTCATGATTCAAGAACTTGAGCGATACATTGCCGGCTGAGATTTTTCTTGGCTTAAATACAAATGCCCGCACGCTGCGGGCATTTTTTCTTTCAGCGCCTCGAAGTTTTAGCCGCCCATTTTTCCAGGACGATCAAAACGGATAATTGCCCGCCCATCCGGTGTTTTCTTTGGTGCAACTTTCCATGCATGACCGTAGATTACTTCGAAGGTCGCAGGCAGTTTGCCTTCATGGCGCAATGTCTCATAGGTCGCACGCGCTTTTAGCAGCGCACCTCGCCCAGTCAACCCATGACGCCGTGATGTCATTGCGCAAGATGATCCAGCAGCACGCAACTCGTCAAACATGGCATCAATATCATCGTAAGTCAGGGTAATGACTTCCATATCCATCACTGGATCGGCAAATCCGCAACCAACCAACATGTCGCCAAGATCATGCATATCGATAAAACGTTGGGTATGGCTATAACCATCTGAGAAGGCCGTACGCAGCTCTTTTAACGAATCGGGGCCGAGGGTTGAGAACATCAGCAAGCCACCCACCTCTAGCACTCGATGCGCCTCGGCCAGCACTGGCAAAGGATCATCCAGCCAATGGAGTAACAAGTTGGACCAAACCAAGGCTATCGATTGCGATTGTAGTGGCAAGCTTGCCGCATCAGCCGCCACCCGAAGCGGCCCTGTCGTTGGCTTTAATCCCAACCAACGCTGCCAGGCCGGGCGCGCAGCAGTATCTGACTGCAACATAGCCGGGGCAAGATCAAAGCCGAGCAATTGTGTGGCTGGATAGCGCCCAGCCAGCTCAGTAAAACTACCGCCGCGGCTACAGCCAAGGTCAAGAATACGATTAGGGGTCAGATTGACGTAGTCCAGACGCTCGAGCATCCGGCGGTCAATCTCACGGGCGAAAAAATCAGCCTGCGGATAGCTTGCCGCAACTTTTGAAAAACGTCGACCAACCTGCTGGCGGTCGACGAATGTGGTCGTCAAACCGCCTTAACGCCCAAACGGGCGAATAGCTGATCATCCCGGCTGACATCGGGATTACCCGTGGTCAGCAAACGGTCGCCGTAGAACATGGAGTTCGCACCGGCCAGGAAACACAGGGTCTGCAGTTCATCCGTCATTTCCTGGCGACCCGCTGACAAACGCACCCATGAACCCGGCATCGTAATGCGCGCGGCAGCGATCGTACGAACAAACTCGAAAGGATCAAGACGTTCGGTATCGGCCATTGGCGTACCGGGGATTGGGACCAGATTATTAATTGGCACGGACTCTGGCGGCTTAGGCAGATTGGCCAACTGGACAATCAAACCGGCGCGGTTTTTGCGCGACTCACCCATGCCAATAATGCCACCGGAACAAACATTGATCCCCGCCTCACGCACCTGCTCAAGGGTATCGAGCCGATCGTCATGGGTGTGGGTTTTAATAACCTGACCGTAGAATTCTTTATCGGTATCCAGATTGTGATTGTAGTAATCGAGGCCAGCCTCTTTCAACTTGGCCGCCTGTCCGTCGCCCAGCATGCCCAGCGTAACGCAAGTTTGCATACCGAGGGCTTTAACCTCACGGACCATGTTCAGCACACTATCGAGATCACTATCCTTAGGGCCTTTCCAAGCCGCGCCCATACAGAAACGCGAAGCACCCTTTTCTTTCGCGACCTTGGCGGCAGCGACCACTTCATTCAGCGGCATCAAACGCTCACGCTGGGTCTCGGTGTCATAGCGCGCCGACTGCGAGCAATAGCTACAATCCTCGGAGCAACCGCCAGTCTTGACTGAAAGCAGGGTCGAGCGCTGAATTGCGTTGGGATCAAAATTCTCACGATGCACCCCTTGCGCCCGCCAGATCAGATCCATCAGCGGCATTTCGTAAAGCGCCAGCACTTCGGCTACCGTCCAGCGATGTAGCGGTGTAGATTGTTGATGGGTAGAAACTGCGGCGAGTGAGCTAGCTTGCATGGGGAACCTTGGGGGAAAATACGATCATAATTTGATGCCTAGCGAACAACCCGGGACATCCATAATTATGAATTATCGAGGAGGCGCTGCACCTTGTCAATTTTACCTCAGGCCTTTATGCATCCCGTAAAACAACTGATAAATCAAATTATGAATCAGAGCATCCCCGGGAGTTGCCTGCTCTGCGCCAGCGACTGCGGAACTGGTTTAATTTGCAGAAACTGCGAGGCGGATCTTCCTTTATCTTCAATTGCACACTGCCCTCAGTGTGGCGAGCAAACAACCCATGGCGAACGCTGTGGCGCCTGCCTGATAGAGGCACCACACTTTGATCGAACCATTGCGCTTTACAGCTACGAATTCCCCATCGACAAAATTATTCGCAGCTTTAAATATGGCCACCAGCTCGCTGTAGCAAATTGGATAGGCCAACGCCTTTCATTACGGATTGATGCGCCAATCGATGTAATTGTTCCCTTGCCATTACATCCGGAACGTTTGCGTGAACGGGGCTTTAACCAGTCAGTTGAAATTGCCGCTGTGATTGGAAAATGCCTAAATTTGCCGGTGCACCGTAGCACGCTAAAAAGAAGCCGCGCTACGCCACACCAAACCGGCCTATTACCGAAAGAGCGCAAAAAAAATGTCCGTGGCGCGTTTGAATGCAATGCCGACTACAGCAACAAAACCATCCTGCTACTTGATGATGTCATGACGACTGGCGCGACGCTTAATGAGTGCGCCCGCGTACTCAAACAACACGGTGCAACATCGGTCATTGCAGCAGTTGCAGCCCGGGCGCAAAAACACTGATGTGCTGAATTATGTTTTAATCCTGCCCCTCACTGGCCAGAAAGTGCTGATCGTGCTTGCCGTCGTTCTATACCAACCTGAAATCCCCCCCAACACCGGAAACATTATTCGCCTGTGTGCCAACACAGGGGCTGAACTGCACCTAATCGAACCACTCAGCTTCGACATCACCGACAAATCCCTACGCCGGGCCGGGCTTGATTATCATGAGTACGCACGCGTCGTTCGCCATGCTGACTGGGCGGCCTGCAAAACCTATCTTGCGGGCCGTCGAATGTTTGCCATGACCACCAAAGGTCACGGCAGCCCGTTCTCGACAGAAATCAAAGAAGACGACGTATTTTTATTTGGGCGGGAAACGAGCGGTCTACCTGCCGAGATCCGGGCAGAGTTTGCGCCAGAAAATTGCTTGCGCCTCCCGATGCGAGCCGATCAGCGCAGCCTCAATTTATCCAATGCGGTAGCGATAACGGTCTTTGAAGCCTGGCGTCAGACTGGCTTCAATGGTGCGACCTAAAACCCGTTAAGCGAGTTCCTCGCGAGGATCTCGCGCCATCAACTGTTCAACCGCCTGCGCCGCTGTCAAATGTCCATCAAGGACAGCCGCGACCGCCAAGCTAATGGGCATATCCACGTTCAATTGCTGTGCTAAACGTGCTACTTCACGGGCGGTGTAAACACCTTCAGCGACATGACCCAACTCTTCGAGAATTTGTGGCAATGACTTGTTTTCGGCCAAAGCCAAACCAACCCTGCGATTTCGCGACAAGTCGCCGGTGCAGGTAAGAATCAGATCCCCCATACCCGCCAAGCCCATAAAGGTCTCACGCTGCGCCCCTAAAGCCAGGCCCAAGCGAGCAATTTCAGCGAGTCCCCGGGTCATTAAAGCAGCTCGTGAATTCAAGCCGAGACCAAGACCATCGCAAGTCCCTGTTGCGATTGCCAATACATTCTTTACTGCACCGCCGACCTCAACACCAATCAAATCATCATTGGCGTAAATTCTCAAACGACTTGTGTGCAGTTGCCGGGCCGTTTCACGAGCAAAAACAGGGTTGTTTGCCGCCAAAGCGATCGCCGTTGGCTTACCTTCTGCAACCTCTTCAGCAAAGCTGGGGCCTGATAGCGCACCACAAATAACCTGCGCACCCATCACTTCGGTCACCACCTGATGTGGCAACTTGCCTGTACCCGACTCAAATCCCTTACATACCCAAACCAGCGGTGTAGTCACACCCAAAGCAAGGAGCTGCTCAACCGTCGGGCGCAGCCCGGCAATTGGCGTTGCCACCACCAACAAATCAACATCACCTGTTGCGTCAGCGAAGTCAGTACTCACCTCAACCGACAAAGGCAAGGTGTATCCGGGAAAAAACCGGTGGTTTTCACGGGTGCTTTGCAGATCAGCCGCAACATCGCTCTCACGTGACCAGAGGATGACTGAATGCTTGCCGGCAAATGCAATCGCCAGCGCCGTTCCCCAAGCACCAGCACCGAGAACTGCTATTTTCATAGGCCCCAAACCTGGGTTGAGCGGATATAGCCCGTTGCGCCGTCACGATGACGCACCTTCGCCCAACCGGGTGATGCAGCCTCAATAAACTCAACTGCAACTGACTTTTCGAGCTCAGCAACAACCGACGAGTCAGTCTTGTCGGCCTGACGAATTTCAGCCGTTGCGGCGGTCACAATCAGCATACGACGCTCACTCAGGCTACGTGACTCGATCCAAGCCAGCGTCCCTTCGACATCAC
The DNA here is from genome assembly GCA_964422345.1 of uncultured Dechloromonas sp. Taxonomy (GTDB): domain Bacteria; phylum Pseudomonadota; class Gammaproteobacteria; order Burkholderiales; family Rhodocyclaceae; genus Azonexus. The sequence continues at coordinate 6,667 of CAYRBE010000023.1, read as the reverse complement.
GCACCTTCGACCAGGCATCAAGACGAACCACAACCTCAACCGGCGTCTGCGCCTTGATCAGATAGAGTTTTTTACCCTTCTGCGAGGGCGTGTCATACAAAATTGCCGCAGGCACATCGACCGAACGGTAATCAATCGCCAGCGCCGAACCCGCAACGCCTAGCAGCGACAAAGCAGCAAAGATCCGACGCCAGGTCATCATGATTTATTGCAAAGTCTGTTCAGTTGGCGCTGCAGCTTCTTGCATGCGCTGCATGTACATCGACTCAAAATTAACCGGCTGCAGCACAATCGGGGCGAAACCAGCGCGGGTCACCGCATCGGAAACCGTCTCGCGGGCATAGGGGAAGAGAATATTCGGGCAGGCCACAGCAATCAGCGGCTCGATCTGCTCATCAGGCACGTTCATGATGCGGAAAACACCCGCCTGACCAACCTCGACGAGGAATACAGTTTTGTCTTCCATCTTGGCAGTGACTGTGACAGTCAAAACGACCTCAAAAACATTATCACCCACACCGCGGCCAGCAGTATTCAACTGAATCTCAACCTGCGGAGCGTCCTGTTCGAGAAAAATCTCGGGGGCATTTGGCACTTCAACCGACAGATCTTTAACGTAAAGCTTTTCAATGCCGAAAACCGGCTGTTCGTTTTGTTCCATAACTCGCTTTCAGTAAATTATTGGTTTCAGGCAAGGCTCTCGAGCAGCGGCATCAACTTACCGGCTGCATCAAGGGCATAAAGATCATCACAACCACCAACATAAGTCTCGCCAATATAAATTTGCGGCACCGTCCGTCGCTGGGTTTTTTGCATCATTTCTTCCCGACGCTCTGGGTCAAGATCAACCCGAACCTCGTCGATCGATGCCACACCCCGTGCCGTAAGTAATTGCTTAGCACGGACGCAATACGGGCAAACCGCAGTGGTGTACATCAAGACCTGGCTCATTTTGTAGCCTTGCCTTTTTTAACTGGATATCCAGCGCCCACCCAGGCATCGACACCGCCGGCCAGGCTGTGAATTTTGGTAAACCCCTGCTTTTTCAATTCCGCACAAGCCTTATTGGAGCGCATACCGGAAGCACAGCAAACCACGATCGCCTTATCTTTATACTTTTCAAGCTCACTGATTCGCTCAACCAACTTTGCCCCGGGAATATTTTTCGCATCAGGCAAATGCCCATCGACAAACTCACCCGCTTCGCGCACATCAAGGATGAAGGCATCCTCACGATTGATCAGCATCGTTGCCTGAGCAGGATTCACTGCATTCCCAGCTGGCCGCATCAATCCCGGCCAAAGAAGACCCAAACCACTGGTCACAACCAAGACAATCAATAAAATATTCTGTGTTACAAAATCCATCGGCATCAATTAGTCCTTTTCACCACAAAAAACTTCACGCATCAGTACCACCAACTGCAGAGTACGCTGATCACCGACCCGATAAAAAACCCGGTTTGCATCCTTACGCGTTAGCAAAACACCTTTTTCGCGCAGAATTGCCAAATGTTGAGAAATATTGCTCTGCGAAGTCCCCACCGCATCAACAATCTCCTGCACACACGCCTCCTGCTCACCCAAGACACAGAGAATTTTCAGGCGCAGCGGATGAGCGATAGCTTTAAGCGCACGAGCAGCCAACTCAATGTGCTCCTGCTTATCAATCAAATTAAAAGAAGGCATGTCCACGATAAAACCCCGTTAGCGGCGAATAGATCATTATAAAATAAGCCATTGCATTTAGCAGACCTTAAATAGACTTCCATTGTAATGGCTCACCAACACAAATACGCCAAACTGGGGCGACAAGAGCCATTCATGCAGCGCCTACACCCGACCCAAGTGAGCGCAGTGCTGATAGCTTTATTGCTAAGTTTTAATGTCACTGCAAAACCGCCGAGCAGTCAAACCAAAACACCTGCTGCGCCCCCGCCAGAAATTGCCGAAAAACAGGCTGATTTAGGGGAGCTACGTGGGCGGATTGAATCCCTGCGCAAAGATCTGAATGCCAGCGAAGAAAACAAGGCAGATGCCGCCAGCCGGCTGCGTGATTCAGAAAGAAAAATTTCTGACCTGCAACGTGAGTTACATGAATTTTCCGAACAGCGCGCCCGCTTACAAAAAACACTTAAAAACCTGGAATTGCAGTCTCAAGAGCTCGGCGCAACGCTTGGCCAGCAACAATCTCAACTTGAGCAACTGCTTTACAAACAATATTTACGCGGCACCCCTGATTCACTGCAATTATTGCTAAATGGCGACGACCCCAACCAAATGGCGCGCGACCTCCATTATTTATCAGCAATAGCCCTCACTCGCGCCGAGCTGATGGGCGAAATCAATGCCACACTCGACAAAAAGAAATCACTCGCCAACAGTGCAAAAGAACGTAATGTCGAACTTGCTCTGATTGAGTCTGAGCAACAAAAGCGTCATGCGGAATTACAAAAACAACGCGAGGAACGCAAAGCGCTCTACGCCGAAGTATCCAACAAGGTAAATAGTCAGCGAAAAGAGATTGGCAACCTGCAGCAAGATGAAAAGCGCCTGACCCAGCTGATTGATCGGGTATCGAAACTACTTGCCGCCCAGGCAGCACAAGCCGCACGTGCTGCCGAAGCAGCCAAAGCGGCGGAAGCTGCCCGGCTGGCAGAAGCCGCCAGACAAAAAAACAAACCGTCCGCCACCACCAGCGAAAGCCCGCCAACGCGCCCACAGACCAGCACGGAACCACCCCGCGCAAAACCAGTCGAAACCGAGAACAACTACGAACCCGTAGCCAACAACGGTAACTTTGCAAAGCAAAAAGGCAACCTCAGGCTACCTGTACGCGGCACCGTTGCTGGTCGTTTTGGTGCCCCCAGAGAAGGCGGCGGCACTTGGCGAGGGCTTTTCATCAAAGCCCCCACAGGTAGCGAAATCAAGGCGGTTGCTAACGGACGAGTCGTATTTGCTGAATGGATGCGCGGCTTTGGTAATTTATTGATCGTCGATCACGGCGATGCTTATTTATCGATTTATGGTAATAATGACTCGATGCTGAAACAAGTTGGACAAGCCGTTAAAGGCGGAGAAACGGTGGCCACTGCAGGCAACAGCGGAGGCAACCCGGATTCCGGTTTATACTTTGAGCTCCGCCACCAGGGGCAACCGATCGACCCGATGAAATGGGCTAGTTTGAAATGAGCAAATCAAAAACCATCAGCTTAACCCTCGGGGGCTTTATCGCCGGGGCATTTATCAGCCTGCAAATCCCGGCACTTGCCGAAAAAGACACCAAGGCAGGCCTGCCCATTGATGATCTGCGCACCTTTGCCGAGGTTTATAGCGCGATCAAGCAAGGTTATGTCGAACCGGTTGAAGACAAGAAGATGATCAGCAATGCCATCTCCGGCATGCTGTCCAACCTTGACCCTCATTCTTCATATCTTGATGCCGATGCTTTCAAGGATCTTCAGGTCGGGACGCAAGGTGAATTCGGTGGATTAGGCATTGAAGTCGGGATGGAAGACGGCTTGGTCAAAGTGGTCTCGCCAATTGAAGACACCCCGGCCTATCGTGCAGGAATCAAATCCGGCGACCTCATTTTCAAATTGGACGACACGCTGGTTAAAGGGCTGACGCTCAACGAAGCCGTCAAAAAAATGCGTGGCAAGCCGAAAACGCCGATCAAGCTTTCGATCTTGCGCAAAGGTGAAACCAAGCCGCTCGAAATCACCTTGGTACGCGAAGTCATCAAGGTTCAGAGCGTCAAGTCCAAGCTTACTGAGCCAGGCTATGGCTGGATTCGAGTAACTCAGTTCCAGGACAACACAGTTGCCGAATTGGCAAAACACCTAACGACCCTTTACAAGGACGGCAATCTGCGCGGACTGGTTCTTGACCTGCGCAACGACCCGGGTGGTTTGTTGAACGGAGCCATCGGCGTTTCTGCAGCCTTCCTGCCGCCAGACGTCAAAGTTGTTTCTACTGATGGCCGGACTGAAGATGCAAAACAAGATTTCCTTGCCCGCCCACGGGATTACCTGCGCGGCACCAAGGAAGACCCTTTGCGTAATCTGCCAGCCGAAATCAAAAAAGTCCCGATGGTGGTTCTGGTCAACAGCGGCTCCGCATCGGCCTCTGAAATTGTTGCTGGTGCTCTGCAGGATTACAAACGCGCAGTCATTATGGGCACCCAGACTTTCGGCAAAGGTTCCGTTCAATCTGTACTGCCACTACCGGGCAATACAGCAATCAAATTGACCACCGCACGTTACTACACGCCTGAAGGCCGAACCATTCAGGCCAAAGGCATCATGCCTGACATCGTGGTCGAAGAAACAGCCAATGGCAGCAACGGCTCACCCCGTCTGCGCGAGGCTGACCTTGATCGCCATCTGATCAACGACAAGGAAAAGGAACCGGCCAAAGAAGCAGCAAAACCTGAAGCCAAGTCTGATCCCAAGTCACCGTCAAAAGCCCCGGCCAAACCCGGCAAGGACAAATCAGGCAAAGATGAAGCCGAGGACGAAATGCCAGTCCGTCTTGAATACGCTTCAAAATCTGATCTTCAGTTCCAGCAGGCAATCAATCTCCTCAAGGGTCTGCAGATCATGCAGAATAGAAGCAAGGATTAAATCTGTAGGAGGGGGAGAGACCATGACGTCAAATGACCTGAAAAAGCATCGTGAAATCCTGTTCTCAAAATTCCCCCCCGGACAGGTTCCTGAAGCAGCTGATGATCTAAAGCTACTGGAAGAGGTTGAAGCCGCGCCAAGCATCGAAAAGCGTGTGGTCGCAGTTGATTACGAACTCCAGCAACACACACTTCAGGAGCTCGAAGCTCACCTTGAAGACAAGGGTTATCATCTTGATAACACGTTGATGAGCAAGCTGACCCGGGCGCTGATTCACTACGTCGAAGACACCCAGCTGCACAATCTCGGCGCGCCTGACAAACAACACAAACTTCCGCCACAGGAAGCCTACGTCCGGGCCTGGGAACATCACCCGCATGGTGACCATGACGACACACCGCCGGAGTGGCGTGAATATAAGTGAACGACGAACAATTACTCCGTTATAGCCGCCACATCCTGCTTGACCAACTCGGTATTGAGGGACAACAACGCATACTGGCCAGCCATGCGCTGATTATTGGTGCCGGCGGCTTGGGATCACCGGCCGCGCTCTACCTTGCCGCAGCCGGTGTGGGAAAAATCACCCTGGTTGATGATGATCAGGTTGATTTCACCAACCTTCAGCGCCAAATCCTCCACACGCAAGATCGCGTCGGTATGTCCAAAGTTGAATCTGGACGCCTTGCACTTCGGGCGATCAATCCCGAAATCGAGCTTGTTACCTTGCAGCAACGCCTGTCTGGCGTTCAACTCGACGCGCTGGTTGCAGGCTCGACACTGGTTCTCGACTGCACTGACAATTTTGCTACCCGCCATGCGATCAATCGGGCCTGCGTACACCACAAAAAACCGCTGGTTTCCGGTGCGGCAATTCGTTTTGACGGCCAGATCAGCGTCTACGACCTCTCACAAGAGGACTCACCGTGCTATCACTGCCTGTTCCCGGAAGCTGAGGATGTTGAAGAAGTACGCTGTGCCGTGATGGGTGTCTTTGCGCCACTAACCGGCATTATCGGCACCATGCAGGCAGCTGAAGCATTAAAGATTGCGGCCGGAATCGGTGAAAGTCTGAGCGGTCGTTTACTCCTGCTTGATGCGTTGGATATGAGCTGGCGCACGGTCAAATTCAAGAAAGACCCGGCCTGTGCCGTATGTGGCCCTAGCCCAGACGGGCAAGCACCCGGATATCTGCCCCGACCTGACGAAGATCACGAATCTGCAGACGCTGCTTGCCATCTAGGCTAGACAACTCGGGCAGATTAAACAGTCCGTTCGCGTTATCACCGACCAAACACGGCGCCAAATAAAGCAGGACTTCATCAACCAGTCCTTCGCGCATCAGTGAGCCATTCAACTTAAAGCCCGCCTCAACGTGAAGCTCGTTGACACCCTGCCGCCCCAGTTCCTCAAGCAAATCCTTCAACTCAACCTTGCCTGCAGCATTCGGTAGAATTTTGACTTCTACGCCGGTGCACCGCAGCACTGCCGTTTTTTCCGGAGGATCAACTGCCCCAACGACCAAAACACCGCCACCCTGAAGAATTTTTGCCTGTGGTGAGATTTCCAGTTTGCTGTCGACAATCACCCGCAACGGCTGTCGCGCAACATCCAGACCGCGCACGGTCAGTTGCGGATCATCATCACGCACCGTACCAATCCCAGTCAGAATGGCACAGGCACGCGCCCGCCAGCGATGCCCGTCCTGCCGAGCCTCTGGCCCAGTTATCCACTGACTAACCCCGTTGTTCAAGGCCGTTTTACCGTCGAGGCTGGCGGCAGCCTTGAGGCGAACCCAAGGCCGGCCACGGGTCATTCTTGAAACAAATCCAATATTCAGTTCTTTAGCCTCAGCTTCCATTAGCCCGACTACGGCCGTGATACCTGCGGACTGCAGTAATACCATGCCTTTACCGGCAACCAATGGATTGGGATCAGCCATTGCCGCGACCACTCGCGCTACGCCAGCCGTAATCAAAGCCTCGGCACAGGGCGGGGTTCTGCCGTAATGGCTGCACGGCTCCAGCGTAACGTAGGCAGTGG
>CAYRBE010000022.1:0-18941 GCA_964422345.1 uncultured Dechloromonas sp. | reverse complement strand
GCGGTGGCTCACCCGTATTTTCAGATGCCAGACCACACGCCGCCGTAATCCAGCCGGCATGACGCCCCATCACTTCAAGGACAAAAATCTTGGTCGAGGTTCTGGCCATTGATGCGACATCAAAACCAGCTTCGCGAATTGACGTTGCCACATATTTGGCCACTGAACCAAAGCCCGGGAAGCAATCCGTCAGCGGTAAATCGTTATCGACTGTTTTTGGAATACCGATACAGGTCAGCGGATAGCCCATTTTTTCGGCAATCTGCGACACTTTCCAGGCGGTATCCATCGAATCATTACCGCCGTTGTAGAAGAAATAGCCAATATCGTGCGCCTTAAACACATCAATTAGACGTTCATACTGGGCACGATGCTGGTCAAGACTCTTCAGCTTGTAACGGCAGGAACCGAATGCACCACCCGGCGTTGAACGCAGACGGGCAATGTCTTCATCAGAGTCAAAACTGGTATCTATCAAGTCCTCGGTCAGCGCACCGATGATGCCATCCCGGCCGGCGAAGACTTTCCCGATTTTATCGGGATGTCGGCGTGCTTCCTGAATCAGGCCGCACGCCGTTGCATTGATGACGGCAGTCACGCCCCCTGACTGTGCGTAGAAGGCGTTTTTGACCGTCATTTTGAGCTTTACTTCAGCGCTTCAAAAACGCTCTGGGTAATTGAATCAACATTACCCACCCCCGCCACCTTACGTACCTTAGGTGCCTTGGCATCGCCTGCCGCAGCCCACTTGGTATAAAAATCAACCAGCGGCTTGGTTTGTGAATGATAGATATCCAGACGCTTCTTGACGGTTTCTTCCTTGTCATCATCACGCTGAACCAAGTCTTCACCGGTCACGTCATCCTTGCCTTCAATTTTCGGCGGATTGAATTTGACGTGGTAGGTGCGACCAGAAGCGAGGTGGGCGCGACGACCAGCCATACGCTCGACGATATCGCTATCCGGCACATCGATTTCGAGGACGAAGTCGAGTGCAACACCAGCATCCTTCATGGCATCTGCTTGCGGAATAGTGCGTGGAAAGCCATCAAACAGGTAACCGTTCTTGCAGTCATCCTGCGTCAAACGATCTTTAACCATACCGATAATCACTGCATCCGGCACCAGACCACCTGCATCCATGTGTTTCTTGGCTTCGAGACCCAACTCAGTACCCGCTTTAACCTGAGCGCGCAGCATGTCACCGGTTGAAATTTGTGGAATGCCAAATTTCTTGGAAATAAAAGTTGCTTGCGTACCTTTGCCGGCACCCGGAGCGCCCAAAAGAATCAATTTCATGAAAAATCCCTCAAGTTTATGAAGCAAAAAATCTTTTATTCCGCTGCATTACAAAAGCATTTTGCAGCAGATCTATCAGAGCGAAAAATTACTCGCTATTTCAAGGCTGGTCAAACAGTTTGCGCATTCTTTCTGCATCTTCCGGCGTATCAACACCGGGCGCTGGCGCGACATCAATCAGCGCCACGCTGATCCGGTAACCATGCCACAGCGCACGCAACTGCTCCAGCATTTCAAACTGTTCAGTCGGCGCCACTGACAAACCGGCATACGCCTTGAGAAAGCTGGCCCGATAAGCATAAAGCCCAACGTGGCGATAAGCCGGAAAATCAAGCGGCAACGAGGTGCCGCCCGACTCGGCGGCAAAGTGATCGCGGGCATACGGAATCGGTGCGCGTGAAAAATAAGCGGCATCACCATCCGCACGACAAACCACTTTCACCACATTTGGGTTAAAAAACTCAGCCGCATCGGTAATCGGATGCGCCACTGTCGCAATATCGGCTCCGCTTACCGCCAACTGGCGAGCCGTCTGCAAAATTACCGCAGGATCAATCAAAGGCTCATCACCCTGGACATTGACCACAATCGTGTCACTACTCCAGCCCAACTGCTCAACAACTTCAGCCAAACGATCAGTGCCGGTGGGATGATCAGCGCGTGTCATCAATGCGGCAAACTCGTGTGCCTCAGCCGCCTCACGCACAGCAAGATGGTCTGTAGCAATCCAGACCTCGCTCGCGCCGGAGAGTCGTGCTCGCTCAGCCACACGCACCACCATCGGCTTGCCACCCAAATCAAGCAATGGCTTGGCTGGCAAACGCGTTGAAGCATACCGGGCAGGAACAACAACCTTAAAGCTGATACCGGACATGATTACTGCCCGTCCGCCGCCAGAGGCCGTGCCTCATCTTCCAACATAATAGGAATATCGTCGCGAATCGGGAAAGCAAGTTTGCATGGCTTGCAAATCAATTCCTTTTCCGCTTTATGGTGTTCAAGATTGCCCTTGCAAATCGGGCAGACGAGAATATCAAGCAACCTGGCGTCCACGGAGTTTCTCCAGAATATGATCAATAAGGGCTGAAGATAGCTCAGCCTCAACCGGCAAAACCCATGCTTCGCCGAGCTTTAATGCTGCGCATTTTACTGCATCCTTCTCAGTAAGCAGCAGGATGCCATCATCAGCAAACTCAAGATCTGACTGGCTATAAGCATGATGATCAGCAAACGGATGCGCCTCGAACTCAAGGCCAAGCCCCTCAAGCGTCCTAAAAAAACGCCCCGGATCACCAATCCCCGCCAGCGCAAATAGCTTTTTCCCAACGAAACTGCTGGCCTGAGACGTCCTTGCTGGGTCATTCAAACAATAGAACGCCCCCGCCTTCAACTGCATATCAAACTGCCGGATATCCGTCGGCATACTGGAATCGGGCAAACCATTACAAATGATCGCATCCACTGACTGCAAGCGTCCCAGCGGCTCGCGCAAGGGACCAACCGGAAGACGCCAGCCATTACCTGAGCCCCTGCCATCAAAAACCGCCAACTCGACATCACGGCCCAATCGATAATGTTGCAAGCCATCGTCGCACAGAACAAGGTTAATCGCCGGATGCGCCGCCAGCATAGCTGCGGCAGCCGCCGCACGGTCCCGCCCCACCCAAACCGGCACGCCACTACGTCTGGCCAACAAAACCGGCTCATCGCCAACCTCTGCCGGCAATGCATCAACGGAAACCTCACGCGGGACCACATTGCTTCCGCCGTAACCCCGGCTGACGATTCCCGGTCGCCAACCGCGCTGCGCCAACTGCTGCGCCAACCAGATAGTCAGTGGCGTTTTACCAGCACCGCCGACCGTAATATTGCCAACAACGATCACCGGCACCGGCAAGATCACCGGTACGGTGCGTACTTTTTTAAGCCATGCAAGAAAAACGAATACCCACGACAGCGGAATCAGAAACCACAACGCCGGCGAAAGCCGGCGTTGTCCAAACCACTTACCCTGCAACCAACCTGCCAGCATCAACGAGGGGCTTGAGTGGCAAATGAAATGTGCGGATACCCTGCCGTCTGTGCCGCCTGCATTACATCGACGACACTCTGGTGGGTGGCCTTGGCATCAGCATTAATCACAATCACCGGGTCCGGGCGCGACCCTGCTGCGCGACGCAAGGCATCAGAAACGCTCTTAACATCCGAAGCCGTCAATGGTGATTTATTCACCAGAATCTGTCCATTGGCCGTTACCGCCACATCGATCTCATTGGGCTGCTCAGCCTGCTTGCTGGCATCAGCCGTTGGCAGATTGATTTCCAGACCGGAAAACTTGGCATAGGTCGTGGTCAGCATCAAAAAGATGATGATAACCAACAACACATCGATCATCGGGATCAAATTAATTTCCGGCTCATCATGGCCGCGACCGCGCATAAACTTCATCGCTTACTTCCGGTCGCCATGCATGTATTCGACGAGACGAACTGCCTGCTGCTCCATCTCAACCACAAAACCATCAACGCTCGCCCGGAAATGGCGCCAGAAAATCAGGCTGGGAATCGCAATAAAAATACCGAAGCCGGTGTTGTACAAGGCAACAGAAATACCATGAGCCAATTGAAGCGGGTTGGTTCCGGTAGGCGACTGAGCACCAAAAATCTCGATCATCCCGACCACAGTACCGAACAAGCCCATCAATGGGCTGATCGAAGCAATCGTCCCCAAGGTCGTCAAATAACGACTCAGGTCGTGCGCCACGGCGCTACCTGCCTCCTCGATTGATTCCTTCATCACTTCACGTGAGTTATTCACATTACGCAGCCCTGCAGACAAAACACGGCCTAGCGGGGAATGACGCTCAAGCTCATCCAACAACTTGTCGTTATTGGCACCCCGCTTAAACTCACCAACTGCGCGCTGCAACAAGCCGGCCGGGACCACCTTGGCACGACGCAAAGCAACCAGACGCTCAATAATCAGCGCCACAGAAACAACCGAAGCAAACAACAAAGGCCAGATAGGCCAACCAGCAGCCTGAATAATCGAGATCACGTATGGAATCCTCGTTAATAATTTAGCCTGCGATTTTGCCCTCCCAGATCAACCCAAGCAAGCCCTAAAATCAAGCGCAGGATGGCTTACCCCCAAAAACTGTGGATAAATCTGTGAATGAACCGTCATAAAGTCTGCTAACCCCTACCCAGCAAAGTCTTTTTTCTACTTCGCCAAAAAATTAGTCAGAAACATATTTTCGTTTTAAATCAGCAAACTAAACATAAGCAGAAATCCAGCCTGGTTCTACACATTGAGCCCCACGGTTACAATCGACGGATGCCTAGCGTTCAACCCACGACATCGCCGCCCATTCTATCCATCGGAAGTCTCAACCGACTGGTCCGCGAATGCCTGGAAAACACCTTCCCATTAACTTGGGTTCAAGGCGAAATATCAAACCTCACTTACGCCGCATCCGGGCACGTCTATTTCACGCTCAAAGATACTGCAGCACAGGTACGCTGCGTGATGTGGCGAAGTCGAGCTCAAACCATCGGCTGGCGCCTCGAAAATGGGCAAAAAGTTGAAGCCCGCGCGCTCATATCGTTCTATGAACCCCGAGGCGAATTCCAACTAAGCGTCGAAAACATTCGACGAGCTGGCCAAGGTGACTTATTTGAGCGTTTTTTGCGCCTCAAAGCGCAACTTGAAAGCGAAGGACTTTTCGCCCCAGAGTCCAAGCGACCTCTACCAGTTTTTCCTACCCATCTGGCCATCGTAACCAGCCTGCAAGCGGCTGCCCTGCGCGATGTATTAAGCACATTACACCGGCGCGCCCCCCATGTACGTATCACGCTAATCCCAACCCCTGTCCAAGGAGAAGGTGCAAGCGAAAAAATCGCCAACGCAATCAACACGGCCAGCCAGCAAAAATGTGATGTCCTCCTTTTATGCCGCGGCGGCGGCAGCATAGAAGATCTCTGGGCGTTCAACGAAGAATGCGTTGCTCGCGCAATCAGAGCCTCTGCCATACCGGTTATTTCCGGCATTGGCCACGAAACCGATTTTACAATTGCTGACTTTGCTGCAGACATTCGCGCCCCAACTCCTACGGCTGCGGCCGAAATGGCCTGCCCGAGTCGTGAGACGCTGATAGACCGACTCGCTCAATTGAAAAAGCAACTCGATCGCTGCGCCCAACGCAATATTGATGAACAACAACAACAGCTGGACTGGTTATCGAGCCGACTAAGCCACCCAACTGAAAAATTACATCAACAGGCTGCCGACATTCGCCGACTTATCGAAAGACTGACGAGAGCCGCAACACTGCAGCAAACCAATCAAAAGGTGCTAATCACCCATCTGGAACATCGGTTACAAAACCAGAAACCACAGATGCAGCAGCACGAACTCACGCTCAAACAACTACACTCCAGACTTAAAACCCTACTTCGCTGGCAAATTTCTCAACACACAATGAAACTTAACGCTGCAAGCAGCGGTCTTAAGCAATTGGATCCACAGGCAGTGCTTGCCAGAGGCTATACACTCGTTACCGGGCAAGATGGTTTAATCGTACGAGATGCTAGCTCACTGCAACAAGGCGATGCTCTCAAACTGAGTTTTGCGCATGGCAGCGCAGCAGTAACCGTAAATGAGGTTGTAGCCGCAGCCGAAGCTGACTAGAATTTTCTTTTTATTTATCAATAAACCTACAACGGAGAAAACATGGAACATCAACTACCCCAACTACCTTACGCAAAAGATGCACTGGCCCCGCACATGTCTGCAGAGACATTCGACTACCACTACGCCAAACACCATCAGGCCTATGTCACCAACCTGAACAATCTGATCAAAGGCACCGAATACGAAACCCTTGATCTGGAAGCCATCGTCAAGAAGGCTCCCGCTGGCGGCGTGTACAACAATGCAGCACAAGTCTGGAATCACACCTTCTTCTGGAACTGTATGCAGCCAAACGGTGGCGGCGCCCCTAGTGGCGCGCTGGCTGATGCAATCAATGCAAAATGGGGCTCACTGGATGCCTTCAAAACAGCCTTCCAGACATCTGCAGTTGGCAACTTTGGTTCAGGCTGGACCTGGCTAGTCAAAAAAGCTGACGGCTCAGTCGACATCGTCAACATGGGCGCCGCCGGCACCCCGCTAACCACCGGCGACAAAGCCCTGCTTTGCGTCGACGTCTGGGAACACGCCTACTACATCGACTACCGCAACATGCGCCCGAAATTTGTCGAAACATTTTTGGCCTCGCTTGTGAATTGGTCATTCGCCGAAGCCAACTTCGCCTAACGCCAACACTTTTTAGTACCTGCTTTCTGCGAAAGCGGTACTAAACAAAAAAAGCCCTTGGAGTCTATGCTCTAAGGGCTTTTTATTTACAAAACGATGGGCGCTGAAACTTGCCAAAAAAATTCTGGGCGAAAAAAAACGCCACTTAAGGCGCTTTCAATCTGGCGGGTCCGGTGAGATTCGAACTCACGATGGATTTCTCCACGCCGGTTTTCAAGACCGGTGCATTCAACCGCTCTGCCACAGACCCGCTGTACTAACCACAACAAATTCAGGACCAGCGCAATTGAACACTCCGCCAAACTCCCGAACGGCGCGCATAATAACATAAACATCGACGACAATTAACCCCGCCTGTCACGTAACTGTGATTGAAACTTTTCAGCGCCTCAATTACTCTAAGCTTCGTTAAAACAAAAAGGAATCTCCATGACCCCTGACATTCAGATTGCCAGCACTTCATCCTCTGATCTAGCACGCGCACAAAATCGCGTTCTGCGTAACACTTATATGCTCTTGGCGCTCTCCATGATCCCGACGGTGATTGGCGCATTTGTCGGCATTCAAATGAATTTCAGCTTTATGGCTGGCAGCCCGCTAATTGGCTTCGTCCTGTTTTTGGGGATGGCTTTTGGCTTTATGTACGGTATCGAAAAATACAAGAATAGTAGCGTTGGCGTTGCTCTGCTGCTTGGCTTCACGTTTTTCATGGGCCTGATGCTTTCACGCATTCTTCAGGTTGCCCTCGGCTTTTCCAATGGCGGCTCAATGATCGCCATGGCCGCAGGTGGCACGGGCGCAGTCTTTTTTACGATGGCGACCATTGCTACCGTTAGCAAACGCGACTTCAGCGGAATGGGGAAATTCCTGTTCATCGGCATGATCGTGATACTTCTTGCTGCACTGGCCAACATTTTCTTCCAGATTCCAGCGCTATCCTTGGCTATTTCTGCCGCTGCGGTCATGGTTTTCTCCGCCTACATTCTTTACGACATCAGCCGTATTGTTCAAGGCGGTGAGACCAACTACGTCAGTGCCACACTTTCAGTCTATCTGAGCATCTACAACGTATTTGTCAGCTTGTTGCAATTGATTATGGCCTTGACGGGCGAGCGTGACTAAGTAAAAGCCTTGATGCAAAAATGGGCGGCCTGGTTGGCCGCCCATTTTCGTTTACCGTTCAAAAACAGCGATTGATTCAACATGTGAGGTATGAGGAAACATGTTGATAGCCCCTGCAGAAACAAAGCGATAGCCTTTTTCCGACACCAATACAGCACTATCCCGAGCCAGTGTTGCTGGATTACACGAGACGTAAACAATCCGCTGCGGCAGCTTTCCACTCAGTGCTTTAACCAAGGCCAGAGCCCCTTCCCGAGGCGGATCAATCAACATTTTGTCAAAGTGACCCAGCGCAGCAAGTGACTCTTCGCTGCACTCAAACAAATTGGCTACTTCAAAGCTAGTCTGCTCACCCAGACCATTTACTAGGGCGCCACACCGACCTCTCTGAACCAAAGCTTCACTACCTTCAACACCGAGCACCGCTGCGCCTGAACGAGCAATGGGCAAGGTAAAGTTCCCTAAGCCACAAAACATATCGGCGATACGTTCACCCGGCTTTGGCTCAAGCAAGCGAAGCGCACGATGAACCATGACACGATTTACCGCGTGATTAACCTGAGTAAAATCAGTGGGCTTGAACTCAAACTCAACACCGAACTCAGGCAGGAGATAGGACAAACTCGGACCTTCTAACGGATAGAAGCGAACAACACTGTCCGGCCCTTTCGGTTGCAAATAAAACACCACCTGATTTTCATCGGCAAATACTTTAAGAAGCCCTTCGTCTTTTTTATTCAGCGGCTCAAGAATCCTTAATGAAAATGCTGTGCACTGCTCACCAACGGCAACCTCTATTTGCGGTATCCGGCGAGCGATTGATAGCTTTGCGAGCAATTCACGTAGCGGCATTAGCAGGGCAGAAACCTGTGGAGTCAAAACTTCACAGGTACGAATATCGGCAATGTAACTACTGCGTCGTTCGTGAAAGCCAATCAGCACTTCGCCAGTCTGCTCAACAAACCGCACGCCAAGCCGGGCGCGGTGGCGATAGCCCCAAGGCGTGCCATGTATTGGCGAAAATATTTGCTCGGGACGAACCCGGCCAATATGCCATAAACTATCCTCAAGAACCCGCTGCTTCGAAGCTACTTGAGCCGAGACATCCATATGCTGCATGGCACAGCCGCCACACACACCAAAATGCTGACACTTCGGGGTTACCCTAGCGGTCGAAGGGTTAATTACACGAATCAGATTAGCGAGTTCATAATTGGATTTCTTGCGAAAGCTCGCGTACTCCACCGTTTCTCCAGGCAAGGCGCCATCGACAAAAACAGTTTTCCCATCAAGACGCGCGATACCTCTCGCTTCGTAATCCAACGATTCAATGATCCCGATTGCCACGGTGGACTCCGAAAAAAGCCCGATTTTAACAACCAGCCACAGTGAACACCATGACACGCGAACTTATTACCAGCTGGCATGACCATGACCTTGCAGTCGAACGCGCGCTTTCTCTCGCTCAGGAAAATATTTTGATCTACGCGCATGAGCTAACGCCACTCAAGCTTGATTCTGAAGCGAATCACAATGTCATCAACCGCATTCTGAAGACGGGCGAGACCGGTTGCCTGCAAGTGATATTACGCAACGCTCTAAATTGGCATCACACCCAACCACGACTCGCAAAACTATGCCTGAGCTATAGCCATTTGATTAGCATCCGGGAGGCACCATCCGATTTGGCGCATTTAACTGACAGCATGCTATTGATTGATAATAAACATGCTGTTATCCGGTTTGATGAACACTTTCCTCGGAGCAAGCTATTGATCGACGAAGCCGAAGAGGTTCGCCCCTACGTCATGCGTTTTTCCCAAATATTTGCAGCCAGCACCGAATCAGCCAGCCAAACCCAGCTCGGACTCTAAAATACCGCACCGCAACAAAATGACGCCAAGTAAATATATTCATTGCTATAATCATGGGCTGATTAGGTCGCTCCTGATCTAAAAATTTATTTTTACTTTCTTATCGATAAGGAATCCCCATGAACAAGTCACTCCTCGTTGCCGCCCTGCTTGCAGTTGCTCTATCCGCTTGTGGCAAAAAAGAAGCCCCAGCCGCTCCTGCTGCCCCAGCTCCTGTTGCTGCTCCTGCTGCCCCGGCTGCTGAAGCCAAGCCTGCTGAAGCCGCTCCGGCCGCTCCTGCTGCCCCAGCAGCTGAAGCCAAGCCTGCTGAAGCCGCTCCGGCCGCTCCTGCTGCTGACGCTAAGAAGTAATTTTTCTGATGTAACGAAAAACGAGGCTTCGGCCTCGTTTTTTTTGCCTTTTGTTTCCAAAACAAAAATGGCGAACACAAAAAAGCCCGGAATTTCCGGGCTTTTTGCTTTATGGCACTGGAGTAACTTACTGAAGCTGCTGCAAGAGAAGAGCAAGTATTTTCTTTGCTGTATCAGACTTGTCTGCGCCACCTTCTGGCGTGAGTACCTGGACCGTACTTTGTGGCCCTGCATCACCCACGTAGATGCGATACTGAATTTTGGAGTTGGCAACCGGGTCTGAGCTCTTCCAGAATGTAAGCTTCGACATCCAGCCAGTATCTTTTTTCTGGTTATCGATTTCCGGATCAACGTAACGCACGAAATACAAGCCGCGGGAACGATCACGGTCTTCAACAGTAAAGCCAACGCGATCAAGGGCGAGACCCACACGACGCCAAGCTCGGTCAAAGCGCTCATAGACCTCAAGCGTGCCGGCACCACTATCCGACTTGGCAAGAACGGCCTTAGGTTCTGACTTAACAACTGCAATAGAAGCCTCTGCACGCTTCTCATCCGACCCCATGCGCACCATCAAACGACGCAACATCTCGGCCTCAAGCTCCGGGTCAGCCGGACGGGGTTGCCAACGAGTATCACGTTCGTTTTTGGTTGAAGATGTGTACACCTCTTCCATACCACGATGGCTAATAAAAATATCTGTCGTACCGGGTTCAGCACCGGGTTCAAAACGCGTACGGAATTTATCCCGCTCGGCGCTGGAGTAAAGCGTATCAAGAAGACCACCAAGGGCATTACGAATCATATCGTCGCCAATCTTGGCGCGATTTTCAGCCCAATCGGTTTCCATCAAACCGGCATCTGGCCGCTCGACATTGATGATGAATCCAGTTTCCTGCCAGAAGTCTTTGACGGTATCCCACAACTTATCAGGAGGTGCCGCCACAACTAACCAGCGCTGATTACCTGAGCGTTCAACCCGAATTTTGTCCACGGTCGGCAACACAGTCGAATTCTGGGCCTGCGCTGTTGGCGTGCGGTCTGCGCTATAAGCAGAGAAAGTCGCACTTCCCTTGCCAGCCGAGTCAGGCACAGCAAAGCGGTCGTCCTTGGCAATTTGTGACAAATCCGGTGGCACCTCAAGGGTTGGCACCTTACCTGAAGACTTGTATTCAATTTTCCGGGACTGCGGCATCGTACAACCCGCTACTGCGATGACCAGCAAGGAAAGGGTCAAACAGGAAATCTGTCGATTCATTATTCTTAATACTCCGTCAGGCAACCAGGCCAGCCTGGCGCATGGCAGCCAGAACACGCGCTTCATTTGATTCAGAAAGCGGCGTCAAAGGCAGGCGAATGCCACCCGGCATCAGCCCCATTTTTTGCACAGCCCATTTAACCGGGATCGGATTCGCTTCACAGAACAGATCGCGATGCAGACCCAATAATTTGAAATGAATCTCACGTGCTTTGACCACATCACCCGCAGCTGCCGCAACGCACATTTCATGCATCAAACGCGGTGCCACATTGGCGGTAACTGAAATATTGCCGTGGAAACCGAGCATGATTGACGCGACACAAGTCATGTCATCACCACTGTACAGGGCAAAATCTTTGGGGGCGCGGGCAATCAGATCACAAGCACGATCGAGGTTGCCGGTCGCGTCTTTGACACCAACGATACCGGGCAGTTGAGCCAGACGCAAAATCGTGTCGTTGCTCATATCGGCGACGGTGCGCCCCGGTACGTTATAAAGCAATACGGGCAACTCAACCGCCTCGGAAATCGCCTTGAAATGACGGTAGAGCCCTTCTTGCGTCGGCTTGTTGTAATAGGGGACGACAGACAGCGCCATATCGGCACCGGCCTTTTTGGCAAATTCGGTCAGCTCGATTGCTTCTGCGGTGGAATTAGCACCCGTTCCGGCAATCACAGGAATCCGGCCGGCGGAGTGATCGACAACCAGGCGAATCAACTCACAATGTTCATCGACATTAACGGTTGGGGACTCACCGGTGGTACCTACGACTACGATGCCGTCAGTACCTTCTCGGACATGAAAATCAACCAGGCCGCGCAGAGAATTTAAATCGAGGCTGCCGTCCTCATGCATGGGCGTAACAATGGCGACAAGGGATCCGGTAATCATGGCTTTTTTATCTAAATGGTAATCTTATGATTGTAACTGAAGCCTAATCACAGCGGAAAGTCGCTTGGTAACAGATTGTCACTTTTCAGACAACCAATGCAGTCGCCCCTTGATTATCTGCAAGCGCCCTTCGCTCAACACAAGCTCGGGGTGGCGATCAGGCCCCGCGGTTTTCAACTGCCGGACAAACTCATCAAGCCTTGTGGCAGAAGGCATACGCCAGCCAAGCTGGCGCCAGCGGTAACGTAAAACATTTTTCAGTCGCGGCAATGATAATTGCCGAAGAAGCTTAGGCTGGGCAGTCTCGCCATCTCTCACGAAACACCAGTCTTGCTCAGCCAATTCATCAAGCAAGAAGGCGGCTTCAGAAAAATTTTCTGCCGCCTGAGCCAGCGCTGACTCAGCAGAAGGGAAGCGCTCAGCCAGCTTCGGTAATATTTGATGGCGCAGGTAATTTCTACTTAAAGAAATATCCTGATTGCTCTCGTCCTCGATCCACTCTAGTTGATTACTCAGCGCATAGGCTTCAATTTCGGCTCGGCTTACATCAAGTAAAGGACGAATCAACTGCTTGTCCGCAAAGCGACGGACTGAAGGCATGGCGGCGGCACCGACCACACCAGCCCCACGCAGCAGATTGAACAAGACCGTTTCGGCCTGATCGCCACGATGCTGCGCCAGTGCGATGCAATCCGCCGTGACTTCAGAGAAAACTCCATATCGGGCGCGACGCGCTGCGCTCTCCAGACCATCACCCTGGTCTAGCTCCACATCAACACGCTGAATTAACAAGGGAATTTTCAGTCGGGCACAATAGTCACGACAGAACAACTCCCATTGATCCGCATTTCTTGATAGCCCATGATGAACATGGACTGCAGAAAGACTATGGGAGCCCCCCTGCTGGCTTAAAAGGTGCAGCAGGACGACGGAATCGCAGCCCCCGGACAAGCCGACACAAATTGCTTCGCTGCCGGTCAGGTGCGTGGCAAAAAACCTGCCGACCCGCGCCGGCAGGTCAGCTGACGGCTTGTTCCTTGAAGCGGCCATAGCTCATTAGCCGCTCATAGCGCGTTGCCAACAACTCCTCGGTGGATAGCGCAGAAACCTGCTTGAGCGCGTCCTGAAGTGATTTTTTGAGGCTCTGTGCCATCGCTGGGTAATCACGATGAGCGCCACCCAAAGGCTCACTGACAATTTTATCGACCAAGCCCAGCGTTTTCAGCCGCTGTGCGGTGATACCCATTGTTTCAGCTGCCTCCGGAGCTTTTTCAGCGCTCTTCCAGAGAATAGAAGCACAGCCTTCGGGCGAAATAACAGAATAAGTCGAGTACTGCAGCATTTGCAGGGTGTCGCCGACAGCAATCGCCAGTGCGCCACCGGAACCGCCTTCACCAATAATCGTCACAATAATTGGCACTTTCAACTCAGCCATGACATAAAGGTTACGACCAATGGCTTCTGACTGACCACGCTCTTCAGCGTCGATACCGGGATAAGCACCGGGCGTATCAACAAAAGTCATGATCGGAATACCAAACTTCTCCGCCAGCTTCATCAGGCGCAGGGCTTTACGATAGCCCTCGGGACGTGGCATGCCGAAATTGCGGTAAATTTTTTCTTTGGTATCGCGACCTTTTTGGTGACCGATCACCATCACCGACTGGCCATTAAAACGGGCCAGACCACCGACAATTGCGTGATCATCGGCAAACGAACGATCACCGTGCAGCTCTTCAAAATCGGTGAAAATCAGCGACAAGTAGTCAAGCGTATAGGGGCGCTGCGGATGGCGCGCCACTTGCGACACCTGCCAAGGCGTCAGCTTGGCATAGATGTCTTTAGTCAACTGGGCGCCTTTTTTCTCCAGACGATCTATTTCGTCGGAAATATCGACGGCAGAATCATCCTGGACAAAGCGCAACTCTTCAATTTTGGCTTCGAGATCAGCGATGGACTGTTCAAAGTCAAGGAAACTTGTTTTCATGGACAGCTCATTTTTTTCTAGTTCGGCGGCTATTTTACCTCAAAGGTTTGCCTGACCAATTTTTCAATAGGCTACCGGCACGGGGTCCAAGCTGCGCCAGAGAAAACAGGTTGCTACCGAACGCCATGGCCGCCAGCGCTCACCAAACTCAGCCAACACCTTTCGAGTTTGTTTTTCACCGGCAAAATATTTCTCGAAAACAGCACGCTGCAGCCCGATATCGTCCAGCGGAAAGACATCGGGGCGCAATTGATTGAAAATCAGAAACATTTCCGCAGTCCATCGGCCAATCCCGCGCACCGTAGTGAGTTCAGCAATCAAGCGCTCATCATCCAGTGCGCCCCAAGTTTCAGGATTCAAGCGCCCGCTGGAAAAATGCGCCGCCAGATCACAAACGTATTCAATTTTCCGGCGTGAAAGACCGCAACCGTCCAAGCCAGCCGCGCCTTGCTCAAGAATGGTGTCCGGACAAACCTCTTGAACTCGCTCCACAAAACGTGCCCAGACGGCATCTGCCGCCTTCACTGAAATTTGCTGACCAACGATCGAACGCGCCAAGGTCGCAAAGGCATCCCCTCTTGAAACAAGGGAAAGTTGATCAAAACGCTGAATCATTGCCGCCATCACGGGATCACCTTGCGAAAGCTCAGCAATAGCCTGTGGCCAGTACGTTGGATTGGTCATTTGAAAATTATACGGAAGTGCTACGGTGCACAGGGCAAAACAGGCAAAAACCAAAAACAAGCACAAGACTCGCCAAGATGAATTTGCTAACATCTGAAAAAGCAAAAAGAAAGCATCTAATGCCTAGCAAGACAATTCCAATAATTCACCCGCTACTTGGTGCTGATGACGCCTGGTCAGGCTATTCCGTCGAATTTGCCACGACCACGCCCAGCCTTGAAGCGCTGAACGGGTTGATCAATTCCCCCTTGATCCAGTCTTTTGATCTACGCCACCCTTGGCTTATACCGGCCATCCCCGGCAGCGCGATTAAAACGGCATTGGGTGATCGTGCGGTCAGTATGTTTTCGGCCAAACCCGCCGCCACAGAGACTGAAGCACTGGCTGAGCTGGAAACAAGCCTGCGCCAATCACGCTGCCAGGTTGGCCTGCTTGCATCGCCTGAAGCCAAGCTACCAAGTACCGGCACCTGGAATTATCTGGAGATCAGTTGCGGTCATGCCCGTAGCCTGCCGCCCTATACCTTACTTGGGCTTTCAAGCCGGACGACGATCGTTGCCACTGACATCCAGAGCAATAATGACCACGCATGGGCGCAAGCCAATGCCTGCACCTTGACCACCACTGAGTTTATTCAGGCCCGCCCGACCAATGGCAAAAAGGCCGACATGACTCGGGTTAAATTGCTCGAATTGCTGGCATTAATCGTCAATGATGCCGACACCAGCACCCTCGAAGCGATTTTCCGTCAAGAACCCAAGCTCTCCTACAGCCTGCTGCGACTGGTTAACTCTGCGGCAATTTCGCCACGCAGCCCAATCACCAGCTTTGCCCAGGCGATTAATTTACTAGGTCGGCGTCAGCTTCAGCGCTGGTTGCAATTGCTGGTGTACGCTGACCCGAACGATGGTCAGCGTCCTAATCCCTTGCTACAGAAAGCTGCTGCGCGCGGCCGGCAAATGGAATTCCTGGTTTCAAAACTAAAGCCGCTACCGGAAATTGACGACCTCGAAGACGCAGCCTTCATGATCGGCACATTCTCACTGCTCGACGCCCTGCTCAACATGCCGATCAAGGAAATACTGCAGCATTTACCCTTGAGCGACACGGTCAGTAGCGCACTCGCTGAATACGCGGGAGGTCTGGGACAATTATTAGCCGCAATCAGCGCCGCAGAAAGTCGGGACTTGCCGCTTGCTGCGAAACGCATCGAACGGCTCGCAATTAGCGGCGACGATTACCGCGATGCCCAACTGACCGCACTCAGTTGGGCTGCCAGCATCCGCTCCGCCAGCTAAAACCAAAAATCAACCGAACTTGCCGCTGAGGAAGGGGTTGTACTTCCTTTCCTCGCCGAAGTTCGACATCGGGCCGTGACCGGGGATGAATTGAACGTCATCACCCAAGGGGAAAAGTTGTTCCTTGATTGAGCGAATCAAGGTCGGATGATCCCCTTTGGGAAAGTCAGTCCGCCCGATTGAACCTTGAAACAGCACATCGCCCACTTGCGCCAACTGGCTTGGCTGATGATAGAAAACAACATGGCCGGGGGTATGGCCGGGGCAATGCAACACGTCCAGCTCGACCTCACCAAAATGCACCTTGTCCCCAGCAACCAGCCAACGGCTTGGTTCAAAGCTTGCGACATTGGGGAAACCGAACATCTTGCTTTGCTGCGGCATGCCTTCAATCCAGAAACGGTCATCCTCATGCGGCCCTTCAATTGGCACACCGGCGCGCTCAGCCAATGCGGCAACACCGCCTGCGTGATCAATATGACCATGAGTGACCAAAATTTTGGCCAGGGTCAAATTTTCTGAGGCCAACTTGGCCAGAATCCGGTCCACATCACCACCGGGATCAATCACTGCAGCCTGACGGGTTTTTTCGCACCAGAAAATAGTGCAATTTTGATCGAATGGTGTAACCGGAACAATTGCGTAACGCATGACTGGGTCCAAAATCAACAAGTGGCCGACATTATCGCACGCCCCCCTTGCCGGGCGCAGCAGGCCACCTTACACTCTGCGCCATCAATCTGATACCGCACCCAGAGGACGATACAAGATGCTCGACCACCCGCTGCCAGGAATTGACGACTGGGGAGTACTCTTTAGCAACAACAGCCTTCCTGTATTGCGCGTTACCAAGCGACACATTGATGAGATGCGCGAAAATATCGATCGCGTTGATGCGCGAGAACTAGCCAAAGTCGTTCTGCTTGACCCCATCATGACGGTTCGCGTTCTGGCCTTCATACAGCCAATGCGCGGCAAATCACTACAGCACGACATCACTACCATCGCCAGCGCCATCATGATGTGCGGAATCGAGCCTTTTTTCAATCGTTTCAAAGACTTGATAACAATAGAAGGCCTTTTACAAGGCGTTGATCGACACGCCTTGCTGGGTGTGCTGCAAATTATTCGTCGCGCCCAGCGTGCGGCTGATTACGCCTATGACTGGGCGGTCTGGCGCCACGATATCAGCATGGAAGAAGTGAGGATCGCCGCACTGCTTCATGACCTGGCGGAAATGCTGGTTTGGTGTTTCGCCCCCAAACTGGGTCTGGAAATTCAAGCCTTACAAGCAGCTGACCCCAACATGCGCAGTGTCGATGCTCAAAAACAGGTCATCGGCTTTGAGTTTTCCGAAATTCAATCCTTGCTGTGCAAAATTTGGCAATTGCCCGACTTGCTACTGCAACTGATCGACGATGAAAACGCCCATCTGCCACGCGTCCAGAATGTATCTCTGGCGGTCAGATTGGCCCGCCACTCATCCCACGGATGGGAAGATGCGGCGTTACCGGATGACTACACCGACATTGGAAAATTGCTCAACATTACGCCCGAAGCTGTCATGCAGCGCATTGGCCTTGAGCCCATGCCGGCACGTGAAGCAGACGGGGTGGACTAACCGCAGTAGCGCAGGTTGGCCCAGTCGAGCAGCAATTCAGGCATCTGGTAGGCGGCAAAAATCAGGATCAGGACAAGTAGCCCGAGACTGACCGCCGCCCCAATCAAAAACCAGCGCAGCGCCGGTTTCATGCAGATGCCGCCTGACGCACCAAGGGCTTTTCATTGATCGGCCAGGAACAGAGCGCGGCCATCACCGACAAGGCTATCGTAATCATCCAGGCCAGCGAATAAGAGCCGGTGACGTCAAAGATCCGTCCGCCCAGCCAGGCACCGAGGAAACTACCCAGTTGATGGCCGAGAAAGACTACGCCGGTCAGCATCGACATATAACGCAAGCCAAAAATCTGCGCGATCAGGCCATTGGTCAAAGGCACCGTCCCCAGCCACAAAATACCGATCACGGCGGCAAACAACCAGACTGCTACGGTGGACAGCGGAATTAGCATAAAAAGCCCAATCGCCACGGCACGCAGGGCATAGATCCAGACCAGCAGGTTTTTCTTGCTCGACCTGCCGCCCCCCCAGCCAAACAGGAACGAGCCGAGAATATTGAACAGGCCGATCAGCGCCACAGCCGTCATCCCGACATTGGCAGAAAATCCGGCATCAACCAGAAACGATGGCAGATGCAGCATGATGAACGCGGTCTGGACGCCGCAAACAAAATAACCCCAGAACAGAAAGTGAAAGCTTTTTTGCCCTGTAGCCTCACGCAAAGCCTGAGCAATAGACTGGCCACCGCTCGCAGCAGGCTTGTGACCATCAGCCAAAGCATAGGCCAGCGGCGCAATCAACCCAACCCCGCAGGCCAGCAAAACCAGCGCACTCTGCCAGCCGTAGGTTGAAATCAGCATCTGGCCAACCGGCAACACCGCAAACTGACCGAAGGAACCGCCGGCACTGGCAATCCCCAGCGCCAAACTACGCTTTTCCGGGGTCGTATGGCGACCAATCACCCCCATGATGACGGCGAAGGTTGTTCCCGACAGCCCCAAACCAATCAACACACCACCGGTCAGATCGAACATCAGCGGCGTACTCGCCTGCGACATCAACACCAGACCAATCACATAGAGGATGGCCGCCCCGACAATGGTCCGCCCCGCCCCGTGGCGGTCAGCCAGCGCACCGGCAAATGGCGACGCCAGACCCCAGACCAGATTCTGGATCGCAATCGCAAAGGAGAAGGTTTCCCGGCTCCACTCATGGCTGGTCGTCATCGGCTGCAAAAACAG
>CAYRBE010000021.1:0-19350 GCA_964422345.1 uncultured Dechloromonas sp. | reverse complement strand
AAGGCGAGAAAATTTTGCGCCAGATAGTTTTTGTCGGAATCGGTCAGCGTCCCGACAATGCCGAAATCAAGCGCGATATAGCGGCCGTCGGCAGCAACGAAGATATTGCCGGGGTGCATGTCGGCATGGAAAAAGCCATCGCGAAAAACCTGGGTGAAGAAGATTTCAACACCAGAGGCTGAAAGCTTGGAGAGGTCAATGCCTTCAGCACGCAGCTTATCAACCTGCGAAATCGGGGTGCCCTTCATGCGCTCCATGACCATCACGGTCGAGGTGCAGAAGTCCCAATGAATTTCCGGGACGAGCAGCAGCGTGGAGTCGGTGAAGTTGCGGCGGAGTTGCGAGGCATTGGCTGCTTCGCGCATCAGGTCGAGTTCGTCACGCAGGTATTTGGCAAACTCAGCCACCACTTCGCGTGGTTTGAGGCGCTTGCCATCGGTCCATAACATTTCCAGCAACATCGCCAGATTGTCCATGAGCGCCAGATCGTGATCGATCACCGCCATCATGTTGGGGCGAACAATTTTTACGGCAACTTCGTGGCCACCATCTTCATCGCGCAACTTGGCGAAATGGACTTGAGCAATCGAGGCTGAGGCAATGGGTGTTGCGTCAAACTCGGCAAAGACTTCATGCGCCGGACGACCGTAGGCTTTTTCAATCTCGGCCAGAGCGAGATGCGAGTCAAAAGGCGGCACGCTGTCTTGCAGTTTGGCCAGTTCGTCAGCGATGTCGGTTGGCATCAAGTCGCGCCGGGTTGATAGCACCTGGCCGAATTTCACAAAAATCGGACCGAGGGCTTCAAGGGCAAGGCGCAGCCGGACGGCGCGGGGTTCGGACAAGTCGCGCCAAAACTGGAGGCGGTTGGCGAGCCAAACCAGACGGCCGGTCGGCTCGTGTTCGAGCACCATTTCATCCAGACCGAAGCGGCTGGCGACTGAAGCTATTTTGAGCAGGCGGAAAAGACGCATGGCTGCGGGCGCGCCGGCGTGGCCGGACAAAAACAGGGGAGCAGCATGTTAACACGCTGACGCTGCTTCTGCCTGCGTGTTTTGAGTTTGTGGCAATACAGGGGCGCGGCGGTAGAAAAATATGACAAACCGCGGGATGATTGCGCTAGACTTCAAATTCCTGACGTCTTGTTTTCCCGGCTCATTTTTTTGGCTGATATGTCTGCACCGAAAAACCCCTCGCTGATTGCTCGTGAAGCCCTGACCCGCTTGGCTGCAGCGCGCCTCCCGCCGACGCCGGCTAACTTTCAGGCTGCATACAATGAGATCGCTAATTTGCCGAATGTGGTGAATTTTGCGGAAGAGCCTTTGCGTAAGCTGGCGGGCGCCTTGGTTGGCAATAACGACGAGCAGCTTGAACTGCTGGCCGCGCTTGATGCTGCGATTACGCGGCGGAGTTGGCAAGGTGTGCAGGATTCCCTGCTTGGTTTTATTGGGACATTCGCTGCAGTGAAGCAAGTGAGGGCTGATGCGGTGCAGGTGCCGGTTTTGCCCGTTGAGTTTTCAAATAATCTGGCGCGGTTTGTCGAGAGTGTGATGCCGGCGCTTGGGCATGAATCCGGGCAGGTCGATGAAATGGCCGGTCAGTTGGTGCGTACTTTGCGTCAGTCGTCGGTTGATGTGGTTGAGGCTCAGGGTTTATTGAGCAACTTTAGCCGGCAGGTGTCTTTCGTCGCTGAAGAGCAGCACGAAATCAAGGATTCCTTGCTTAAGCTCTTGCAGTTGATTATCGAGAATATTGGTGAATTGAGCCTTGATGACAGTTGGCTCAAGGGGCAGGTTGATGGTTTGCTGGCCGTGGTTGCGCCGCCACTGACTTTGCGCCATCTCGATGAAATGGAGCGCCGGCTGCGTGATGTGATGGTCAAGCAGAGCGAGGCAAAAAAACGCTCAGTGGTCGCGCAGGCCGAACTGCGTGAAATGTTGTCAGCGTTCATTGGCCGCTTGGCGAACATGAGTGATTCCAGTGCCGCCTTTCAGGGGAAAATCGAAGGCAGCGCAGAAAAAATTGAACATATCAAGAAAATTGAGGATCTGGCGCCGCTGTTGAAAGAGGTGCTGACCGCAACGCGTGAGATGGCCGAGGATACGGCCGGGGCGCGTGATCAGCTCAAGTCTTTGCAGGAAAAAGTGCTGGCGACGGAGGCTGAGCTCGTTCAGTTGCATCTTGAGCTTGATAACGCCAGCGCTTTGGCGCGCCACGATCCATTGACCGATGCCTTGAACCGCAAAGGGCTGGATGAGGCGATGGAGCGCGAAATCGCGTCAATGCGCCGCAAGGACACGCCGTTGTCGGTTTGTATGCTGGATATTGATAATTTCAAGTTGCTGAATGACCGGCTGGGGCACGATGTCGGCGATGACGCACTGAAGCATCTGGTCGCCGTGACCCGTAGCTGCATGCGTTCATTTGATACCTTGGCGCGCTACGGCGGCGAGGAGTTCGTTATTTTGATGCCGGACACGCCGCTGGCGCAGGGGGTGGATGTGATTTCCCGCTTGCAGCGCGAATTGACCAAGGCGTTTTTCCTTTCCGGCCGGGAAAAGGTATTGATTACCTTTAGTGCCGGTGTCGCCCAACTCGCTACCGATGAAACGGGTGTGGAAGGTATGAGGCGGGCCGATCAGGCGATGTATCTTGCCAAGCGGGCAGGCAAGAATCGCGTGCTTGCCGCTTGATCTGGCGGCTTGATTTTTTCGTCTTGTGGCACTGATCCAGAGCTTTCCCCCGGTTGTTGGTAATAATCCCCGCATTCTGGTTCTTGGCAGCATGCCCGGTAAGCCCTCCTTGCAAGCCCATCGT
The DNA here is from genome assembly GCA_964422345.1 of uncultured Dechloromonas sp. Classification (GTDB taxonomy): domain Bacteria; phylum Pseudomonadota; class Gammaproteobacteria; order Burkholderiales; family Rhodocyclaceae; genus Azonexus. Next base: position 16,536 of record CAYRBE010000021.1, on the reverse strand, counting down.
TACTACGCCAATGAACGCAATGCCTTCTGGCCATTGATGGGTGATTTGTTCGCTGCTGGCCCTGATCTGCCTTACCCGCAACGACTTGAAAAGCTGCAGGCTGCGGGCATTGCTTTGTGGGATGTGATTGCTACTTGCGAGCGGGAAAGTAGTCTGGATGCCGACATTGTTCGTCAGTCCGTGCAGCCGAATGGTTTTTCGGCTTTTTTGGCGGTGCACCGTAGCATTCGGAAAATCTGCTTTAACGGCGCTGCGGCACAGACCTATTTTCGCCGCCTTGTGTTGCCTGATTTGCTTGGGAGCGAGGCGATTGAGTTTGTTTGCCTACCCTCGACCAGCCCGGCTCATGCAACTAAAAGCTATGGCGAAAAACTCGTCGCGTGGTCGGCGGCGCTTGCTCTGCCCAATAATTAGGCTGGCTCAGCGTATAATCGCTTTCTTTGAATTTTTGCCTCAAATCAATGGCCCACGACGTTAAATCCCAGCTCACTACCCTGTTGCAACAGGCCCTGAACAGCGTTGCTCCTGATGCAACCGATACCCCGATTCAGCTTGAGCGCCCGCGTGATGCAACGCACGGCGATTTCGCGACCAATCTGGCCATGCAACTGGCTAAGGCACTGAAGAAAAATCCGCGTGAAATTGCGGCGCAACTGGTCGCCGCTTTGCCGCATTCGGTACTGGTCATCAAGGCCGATGTTGCCGGGGCTGGCTTCATCAACTTCACCCTCGATCCGCGCGCCAAGCTCAACATCATTCGTGCCGTTTTGGCTGAAGGTGAAAGTTTTGGTCGTTCAAATGTAGGCGGTTGGCAGAAGGTCCAGGTTGAATTCGTTTCGGCCAACCCGACCGGCCCGCTGCACGTCGGCCATGGTCGCGGCGCAGCTTACGGTGCCTCGCTGGCGAGCCTGCTGACGTTTGCCGGCTGGGATGTGACCCGCGAGTATTACGTTAATGACGCCGGCCGTCAGATGGATATTCTCGGTCTCTCAACCTGGTTGCGTTATCTGGCCCAGCACGACATTGATGTGCCTTTCCTGCCCAATGCCTATCAGGGCGACTATGTCCGTGAGATGGCCAAGCAGATGACCGCTGCCCATGGCGATAAATACGTTCGCCCCGCTGCCGATGTGCTGGCTGGGACGCCCGGTTTGCCGGATGCTTTGCGGGCCGACGACGAAGCCAAGCGCCAGCGCGACCAGCATCTCGATGCCCTGATCGCCAATGCCAAGGTCTTGCTCGGTGCCGACTGGACTTATGTTCATCAGCACGCGCTGTCCGAGCAGTTGGCAGATTGCCGCGACGATCTGGAGCAGTTCGGCGTCCACTTTGACGTTTGGTTCTCCGAGCAGGCCTTGTTTGATACCGGGCTGGTGGCGCGTTGCGTTGATTTGCTCGAAAAGCAGGGCCATTTGTATGTTCAGAACGGCGCCCGCTGGTTCCGTTCGACCACCTTCGGCGACGAAAAAGATCGCGTCGTTCAGCGTGAAAATGGCCTCTACACCTATTTCGCTTCTGATATCGCTTACCACCTGAACAAGTTCGAGCGCGGTTTCGACAAGGTGATCAATATTTGGGGTGCCGATCACCACGGCTACATTTCACGGGTGAATGGTGCGATTAGCGCGCTGGGTCTTGATGCCAAAAAATTGCACGTCGCGCTGGTTCAGTTTGCCGTGCTCTATCGCAACGGCCAGAAGGCTTCAATGTCGACCCGCTCCGGCGAGTTTGTCACCCTGCGCGAACTGCGCGGTGAAGTCGGCAATGATGCCTGCCGCTTCTTCTATGCCCTGCGCAAATCGGATCAACACCTTGATTTCGACCTTGATCTGGCGAAGAGCCAGACCAATGAAAACCCGGTGTATTACATCCAGTACGCTCACGCCCGGATTTGTTCGGTGGTCTCGCAGTGGGGCGGCGAGCTTGAGTCGCTGGCCGAGCCTGACCTGAGTTTGCTGACCAGCCCGCGTGAGCTGGCGCTGGCAAATGAACTGGCGCAGTTCCGTGAAGTTATTGACACGGCGGCTCGCGAGTTGGCACCACATTTGATCGCCTTCTACCTGAAAGATCTGGCCGGTGAGTTCCACGGCTGGTACAACGCCGAGCGTATGCTGGTTGATGATGAGGCTTTGAAGGAAGCGCGGGTTGCACTGGCTATTGCCGTGCGTCAGGTTATTCGTAACGGTCTGGCGATCCTGGGCGTTAGCTGCCCGGAATCGATGTAAGGAAGGCTGCCATGAGTCGCAATACTGGTTCCAGCAAGATTAGCACCCGCAAAACCACTGCGGCCAAGAAGAAATCTGGTGGCGGCACGCTGATTGGGATGTTTATCGGCTTGGTCCTCGGGGTGGGGGCGGCGGCGGGCGTGGTCCTGTATTTAAACAAGGCGCCGCTACCTTTTAATAAACAGGTCATGACCCCGACTGAACCTAAGCCGGCGGCCAATGGCCAGCCGGCCCAGCCGCTGGCCTTGCCGGGTAAGCCGGGTGATGCTGTGCCGGAAAAGCGTTTCCAGTTTTACGATATTCTGCCGGGCAAGAGCGATGGCGTGCCGGATAAGGCAGGTAAGCCGGAAGCCAAGAAAGAAGAGCCGAAAAAAGACGAGGCCAAGAAGGACGAGAAGAAGGAAGAGCCCAAGAAAGAGGAGGTCAAGGAGAGCAAGACACCGCTCTTCTTGCAGGCAGGTTCTTTCAGCACGGCGCAGGATGCTGACAACCAAAAGGCGAAACTCGCGTTTATGGGTGTGGAGGCTGTGATCCAGCAGGTGATGATTCAGGACAAAACCTTGTATCGCGTCCGGGTCGGCCCTTACAGCAAGATTGATGAATTGAACAAAGTGCGTGCAGACCTGGCGAAATCCGGGATCGATGCACAGCTAGCCAAATAGGAGATAGTCAATGAAATTTGCCCGTCGCAGTTTTGTCAGCGCCATTTTTGCCCTTGGCGCTATGTGCACCGTAGCATTCCCCGCAGCGGCTCAAACCGCCGGCAAGGATTACACGATGATCTCCCCGGCGCAGCCGGCAGACGATGCCAGCAAGATCGAAGTCGTCGAGTTCTTTGGTTATTTCTGCCCGCACTGCCGTGATGCGCATCCCGCATTGCAAGCCTGGGCCGCCAAGTTGCCTGCCGATGTGGTTTTGAAAAAAGTGCCGGTATCGTTCGGTCGCCAGCAACTCGTGCCTTGGCAACGCCTGTATTACACGCTGGAAGTGACCGGCGATCTGGCCCGTCTGGATACCGTAGCTTTCAAAGCTGCACAGGATGACCGTCTGGTGCTGGTTAGCGATGCCGACGCGCTGGCGTGGGCGAAAGCCAACGGCGTTGATGCCAAGAAATTCAGCGAAGCCTGGGGCTCTTTTGGGGTGACCAGCAAGGTGCAGCGCGCCGGGCAACTGGAGCGGGCTTACAAGGTATCCGGCGTTCCGGCAATCGCGGTTGATGGCAAGTACATGACCGGCGACATGGACTTCAATCAGAAGCTCGTGCTGGCTGATAAGCTGATTGCCAAGGCTCGTGCCGAGCGCAGCAGCAAGAAGTAATTGGCTTTAAAAGTCTTTATCACAGGCGCCTCGTCGGGTATCGGCGAGGCGCTTGCCGTTTACTACGCCGCACAGGGTGCGACGCTGGGCCTGGTTTCCCGTCGACTGGGTTTTATTGAGGCCTTGAACCAGCGCCTTGGTGGCCACCACGCCTGCTATGCGCTGGATGTTGCCGATGCACTTGCGCTGCACGACGCGGCGACTGACTTCATCTTCCGCTTTGGTGCGCCGGATATTGTCATTGCCAATGCCGGGGTTTCCGCCGGGACGCTGACCGAGTGCGAGGAAGATCTCGAAGTTTTCCGCCGGGTGATGGATACCAATGTTTTTGGCATGGCGGCAACCTTCGCGCCTTTCATTCCCGCAATGCGGGTGGCCGGAGGTGAGCGGCGGCTGGTCGGGGTAGCTTCAGTCGCCGGGATTCGTGGCCTGCCGGGGGCGGAAGCCTATTCGGCATCAAAGGCGGCGGCGATCAGCTATCTCGAAAGTCTGCGCCTCGAAATGCGACCCTACGGCATCAAGGTGGTAACCATCGCGCCGGGCTATATCGAAACTCCGATGACGGCGGTCAATACCTACAAAATGCCTTTTCTGATGCCGGTCGATAAAGCGGCGGCGCGTTTTGCCGCAGCTATCCAGCGGGGAACGACCTATACCGTGATCCCGTGGCAAATGGGTATTGTGGCGAAGTTGCTGCGAGCTTTACCCAACTGGCTCTACGACCGCCTATTCACAAGCGCCCCGCGCAAGCCGCGTGGCTTGTTAAAATGAGTCTCATGCTTGAATTGAAAATCAATGGCGAAAACCGCCAGTTCCCTGAAAACCTGAGTGTAGCCGGCCTGATTGACCTGCTGGGCTACACCGGCAAACGTATCGCCATTGAACGCAATGGCGAAATTGTCCCGAAGAGCCAGCACGCTAGCACCGCGCTCGCCTCGGGCGACCAACTTGAAATTGTCGTCGCCGTTGGCGGCGGTTAATCCGGAGAGTTCTCCATGCATCAACTGACTATCGCCGGTAAGGCTTACCGTTCCCGTTTGCTGGTGGGCACCGGCAAATACAAGGATTTTGCTGAAACCCGTGCGGCAATCGACGCTTCCGGTGCCGAAATCGTCACCGTGGCGGTCAGGCGGGTCAATATCGGCCAGGATGCCGGGCAGCCCAATTTGCTCGATGCCATTCCGCCGTCCAAATTCACTATTCTGCCCAATACTGCCGGTTGCTACACCGCCGACGATGCCGTGCGCACCCTGCGTCTGGCGCGTGAACTGCTCGACGGCCATCCGCTGTGCAAGCTGGAAGTGCTGGGTGATCCGACCAATCTCTTCCCGAATATGCCGGAAACCCTGAAGGCCGCCGAAACGCTGGTTAAGGAAGGTTTTCAGGTCATGGTCTACTGCGCTGACGATCCGATTCAGTGCAAGATGCTCGAAGAAATCGGCTGTGTTGCGGTGATGCCGCTGGCTTCGTTGATTGGTTCCGGGATGGGTATCGTCAATCCGTGGAATTTGCGCCTGATTATCGACAACGCCAAGGTGCCGATCATTGTGGATGCCGGTGTCGGCACGGCGTCGGATGCGACCATTGCGATGGAACTGGGTTGCGACGGCGTACTGATGAACACTGCCATCGCCCATGCCAAAGACCCGGTATTGATGGCCAGCGCCATGAAAAAAGGTATCGAGGCTGGACGTGAGGCCTATCTGGCCGGACGTATGGCCCGAAAATATTATTCGGCTGACCCTTCGTCGCCGACTTCAGGATTGATTGGCTCATGAGCGACACCGTTTACACCACAGGCCGGGCTGGCGAAGATTCGGAAAAAGAGCACGGTCACATCAAGAGCTTTGTTCGCCGGGCTGGTCGCATGTCGTCGGCGCAGGAAAACTACTACGCCGAGATGATGCCGAAGATCGGTGTCGTCTATCAGCCGCAGCAAATCGACCTTGCTACGGTGTACGGGCGAAATAACCCAAAAATCCTCGAAATCGGCACCGGCATGGGTGAAACCACCGCCAAGATTGCCGATACCAATCGCGACAACGATTACCTCGGCGTTGAAGTGCACGTGCCGGGCGTTGGTGCGCTGTGCAAGCAGATTGCCGAGCGTAATCTCAGCAACCTGCGGATCTGTCAGCATGACGCAGTTGAAGTCGTGCGTGACATGTTGCCGGAAGGCTCGCTCGACGGCCTGCATGTTTTCTTTCCTGATCCGTGGCATAAGGCGCGTCACAACAAGCGCCGCTTGATCCAGTCTCCCTTCGTCGCCTTGCTTGCTTCACGTCTCAAACCCGGTGGCTATTTCCACTGCGCGACCGACTGGGAAGATTACGCGCACCAGATGCTGGAAGTTTTGTCGGCTGAGCCAACGCTGGTGAATTCTGCCGAAGGCTTTGCACCGCGCCCGGATTACCGGCCGCTGACCAAGTTTGAGAACCGTGGTCTACGCTTGGGGCATGGCGTTTGGGATGTGATTTTCCACAAACGCTAAGTTAGACCTTGGGCTTTTTAGTCTGCAAATCTCCGCGCCGGATACGTTCGGAGATTTCTTCGCCAGATACCGGTTTGCTATAAAAATAGCCCTGAAAAACTTGGCATCCTGAAGTTTTTAGGAAGTCGCGCTGAGCTTCGGTTTCGACCCCCTCAGCGAGGACTTCCATGCCAAGGTTCAGACCAAGGGTGATGACCGTGTTGGCGATCGCCCGGTCACTATCGTTGGCTGGCAGGTCACGAACAAAGGCCTGATCAATTTTCAGCCGGTTGAGCGGGAATGTTTTCAGGTAGGCCAGTGATGAATAGCCTGTACCAAAATCGTCGAGCGCCGTGGTTACACCAAGGCATTGGAGACCGCGCATGATGTCGATGGCGCCGGCCGGGTCAGACATCAGCAGCCCTTCGGTAATTTCGAGTTCGAGCAGGTGGCTCGCTAGTTTGCATTCATCGAGCGCAAGCTGAACCGAAGCCAGCAGGTCATTGCGCCGGAACTGACGGGCCGAGAGGTTGACCGCGACAGGGATGTCGCAGGCAAACTCGGTTTGCCATTGCTTGCATTGATGAAGGGCTGTTTTCATCACCCACTCGCCAATTGGGACGATGAGGCCGGTTTCCTCAGCCACCGGTATGAACTGAATGGGGGAGATTTGGCCGAGCTCAGGACTTTTCCAGCGGATCAGTGCTTCGACACCGACCAGCGAATCATCATCAGCACTGATTTGCGGTTGATAAACCACCGAGAATTCCTTGTTGCTCAGGGCGCTACGCAGCATCCGTTCCAGCCTGAACAGGTGCCGGCCCGATTCGTTCATTTCCTGCGAGTAGTATTTGTAGAGGTTGCGGCCATCCGCCTTGGCGCTGTAAAGCGCGGACTCTGCTGCCATCATCAGTGTCTTGGTGTCGTTGGCGTCGGTCGGGTAGATCGCTGCGCCGATGCTGATCGTGATGTGGGTAAAGCCACCTTCAAGTTCAAATGGCTGGGTAAAGGCGGTCATCAGTTTTTCACAGATGGTGCCCACATCCTGCGGGTCAGCGTGGTCGGTGAGCAGTACTGAAAAACGGTTGCCGCTGGGGCGGGCAACCATATCGTGACGGCGTAAGCAGTTTTTGATTCGCTCGGCGGCTTCGATCAGGACTTTGTCACCGGCGCTGTGACCGAGTGAGTCATTGATCAGCTTGAAGCGGTCGAGATCAAGTTCAAGTATTGAAAAACGGTTGTTGCTCCGGGCGCCAGCGGCAACTGCCTGATCCAGCGCAGACAGCCAGGATTCGCGATTGGGCAGGCCGGTCAGCCCGTCGAAAGTACGCAGTTGCTTGAGTAGCGCATCGACCCGTTTGTGCTGGCTGAGGTCGAAAATCATCCCGGTGTAGTTTGAAATTTGCCCTTTTTCGTCGTGCACCGCAGCAATCGAAAGTAGCGCTGGATAAATGTCGCCGTTCTTGCGGCGATTCCAGATTTCACCTTGCCAGTGGCCCGTCTTGGAAATGGTGTGCCACATCTTTTCATAGAAATGCGCGTCCTGCCGCCCGGAGCGCAGTAGGCGGGCGTGTTGGCCGATAACTTCCTCGCGGCTATAGCCGGTCATTTGCGAGAACGCCGGATTGATCTCAAGAATGGTGTTGTCTTTGTCGGTGACCAGAATCGACTCAACGCTGTTGTTAAAAACAGCATCTGCCAAATTAAGCTGCTGAGCCGCCTCTTTTTGCCCTCGGCGCAAATGGCTGATTAGAACGCCCGCCAAAATGCCCGCCAGAACAGCCAGCATGGCGCTGATCATGAGTTCTTGCCTGGCGCGGCTTTCCAGCGTGGCTGTGCTGGTGAGTACGGCGGTGCTTAGTGCATCCTCCATCGTCTTCATGGCGTCAATCTTGGCGCTGGACAAGGAGAACCACTCTTCTGCACGAGGCAGCTTCAGCTGAATTTCCAGCGGGAGCATGCCGTTGGTCGATTCATGCAGCCCTGCGTTACGAACCTTCTGGCGAATCCGGTCGGCAGCGTGGGTGTAAGGCTGTTCTTGCAGATAAAGAAAGGCTGAGACAATTTGAGGCTCAGCCATGCTCGAAAAATACGCAGTACGTGCCGCTTCAAACGACTTGATGGATTTTAATTTATCCATTCGCCCGGCACTGAAGTTCTGGTCTGAAAGCATTGCCGAAAGCAGGGCGCGCTCCTGGCCGGCTTCTTCCTTGGCCTGCATAAAGGCAACAAAAGCCAGTTGCTGGCGAAAAATAGAGGATTCGATGCCGCGCCCAAAGGTGTTGAGCTGCAGCGAAAACAACAGGTCGATAATGTGGGTGTAATGATCGACGGTGTAGTCACGCGATAACTTGAGTGCGAGGGCCTGTGTGCGCAGTTCGGGCAGGGAATCAAACTTCGCCTGTATCTGTAGTTGCGCCTCATTGCTCAGGTACAGAAGTTTGATTTTTGGTTTGAGCTCAGCCAGCGCACGATCGGTCTGTTTGTGTTGTGCCTGAAATGCTTCATTAAAACCGCTACCGCCAGAGGCGAGGTAGCCGCTGGATAGTCCACGTTCGCGCTGCAGTTCGTGGATAAACAGGCTGACCGATCCGCTGGTGGCGGCCCAGGCGCGAAGCTGGGCGGCGTTGTTGAGATTATCAGACCGCTCAACCAGACTGCGAATGGCAAAAAAAGACAGCGCAAGCAAAAACGCTACAAGCAACCAGATGCCGTGACGATGGATGGGTCGTAGCGTGTGGGCGGGTGGTTTTTCTGACTTGTCACGCGAAGTGGCGTGTGGTTTCATGCAATAGTGTGTCTGAACTTTGTTGAGTGAGTACCTTTGTATCTTGCTTTTGTGTGCGGCGCAATGATTTAAGTTTGTTTTTCGGAGGATGCCATGCGAATCGAATGGAATCGGAGCTTGGAAACAGGCTGCCGCACAATAGATCTTCAGCACGAAGAGTTGGTTGGCATGATCAATGAGTTGCATGACACCAGCCCGGTACATATTTCTCAGCTTTGGTTGGACGATATACTGCAGCGGCTCGACGGCTATATCGCCTTCCACTTCGGGACAGAAGAGCAGTTGATGGCCAAGTTGCCCGGCCAGGAAGAGCATGCCAAAGCCCATGTCCAGCAACATCGCTTATTTGTTGAACAGGTTAATAAAGTGAAGTCTGAGGGCGGCGAAGATTTTGGGCAGATGATCCGGGACATCGCTAATTTTCTTTCAGACTGGCTATACCAGCATATTCTCAAGACCGACTACGAATTGGCGCGCCTGCTCAATAGCCAGGCCGAGAAACAACGTCACTCAGGTCAGTGATCGGCCATTATTTTTGATGGCAATCCGGCTTTAAGTCGCTAAACTCGCCGCCTTGGCGTGTTTCGCCTGCAATGTGGCAGGCGATTTTTTTACCAACTCCCCAATCAGAGAAGTTTTATGTGGTTCAAAAACCTACAGCTATACCGTTTACCTACCCCGTGGCAGATTGATCTGGCCAAATTTGATGAGCAGCTTGCTCGCGGCCCTTTTGTTAAATGTCCGAGCAATCAGCCGATGAGCCGTGGCTGGGTGCCGCCCCGTCGAGATGGCACGCTGGTGCACTCGCTGGCTGGGCAATGGTTGATTGCGCTCTCGGTTGAGCAACGTCTGCTGCCTTCCTCGGTGATCAACGAAGAGGTCAAGGAGCGCGCTGAATTGATGGCGGCGCAACAAGGCTACGAGCCGGGCCGCAAGCAGATGAAGGAATTGCGTGAGCGCATTACCGATGAGCTGATGCCACGCGCTTTCACCCGCCGGCGCACAACTTACGTCTGGATTGATCCGGTTAATGGCTGGTTCTGTGTCGATGCGGCCAGCCCTGCCAAGGCTGAAGAAGTGATCGAACATCTGCGTAGCTGCCTTGATGAGTTTCCGCTCACCATGCTGCATACCCAGCTTTCTCCATCGTCAGCGATGGCAGACTGGCTGGCCGGTGGCGATGCCCCAGCCGGCTTTACGATTGACCGCGATTGCGAACTGAAAGCCGTTGGGGAAGAGAAGGCTGCCGTGCGTTATGTTCGCCATGCGCTCGATGGTGACGAGATCGGTGGCGAGATCAAGGCCCACCTCGCGAGCGGCAAGTTGCCGACTCGTTTGGCCCTGACTTGGGATGACCGGATTTCTTTCATCCTGACTGAAAAATCCGAGATCAAGCGTTTGGCTTTCCTCGATTTGCTGAAAGAAGCGGCAGAAAAAACGGCGGAACATGCCGATGAGCAGTTTGACGCTGATTTTGCCTTGATGACCGGCGAATTTGCCCGCTTCCTGCCCCAGATCGTCGAAGCCCTCGGCGGTGAGGTGGTAGAAGAAAAGTGAGTCTCTGCGTCTGCGGCAGCGGCCGGCCCTACGCCGGGTGCTGCGGTGCACTGCACCTTGACGGCAAAAATGCTTTAACTGCCGAAGCCTTGATGCGCTCGCGCTACAGCGCCTATGTGCTGGGTCTGGAGCCGTACCTGCTCGCGACCTGGCATAGTTCAACCCGACCGGAAAGCCTTGATCTGGCGGCAGATGGGCCAACGAAATGGTTAGGGCTGGAAGTTCGGCGGCATCTGGCGCAGGATGAAAATAATGCCATCGTCGAGTTCGTTGCCCGCTACCGGATTGCGGGGCGCGGGCATCGCCTGCATGAAGTCAGTAACTTTGTGCGCGAGGATGGTCGCTGGTTCTATGTTGATGGCGTGGTGAACGGCGCTTGATTCTGTCGGTTGTGGCGAGCACACTGTAACTATCCCGCGTCAAGCGTGAAGGAGTTAGTTCATGTCGATGTCCGAGCAGGTACTTAAAAACGCAATTACCTCACCGTGGCCATTTTTTGGCGTGAGTCAGCACGGTGATGTGTTAGCGCGCTATATCCCCTATGGACCGGTGTTTCGCTGGCGCTGGAATCAAATGGTGCCGACACCAGTGCAAGGTAGTGATCTGTGCTGGTTGCTGCACGCTGCAGGTGAGGAAGGCCATTCGCTCGGTGATACTGAACCCAGTGGGCCGCCGGCGAAGTAATTTGCGTCTTCTGTTGTTGCCTTGATTGCTGCTTGTTTGCGATCATCTGCGTCTGTCTTGGAGAGTGCGATGGATGTTGATGAACTACCGGCCAATCAAGCGCCGTGGAAACAGTATTCAGTGCTGGTGGTTGATGATGAACCGGGGATGGTCAGCTTTTTGCAGCGGGCGCTGGCCAGTCGCTGCGGCGTCGTCGATACCGCCGGTAGCGTTGAGCAGGCCGAGCCGCTGCTCCGTCGCCGCCTCTATGACCTGATCGTTCTCGATATCAGCTTGCCCGGTCGCTCCGGGATTGAATGGCTCGATGAATTGCGGGCTGATGGCTATGCTGGCGATGTGGTGCTGATGACCGCCTACGCTGATCTCGACACGGCGATTGGCGCCCTGCGTGCCGGCGCTGCCGATTTTCTCCTAAAACCGTTTTCGCTGGCGCAGGTTCTGAATGCGATCCAGCGTTGCTTTGAACGCTCCCGCCTGCAGCGCGAAAACTTTGTCCTGCGTCGTGAAGTCAATGAACGCTCGCCCGAAATTGAAGGCTTGATCGGCCAATCAGAAGTCATGCGCGAAGTCTGCGAGCGGCTAAAGCGGATTGCACCGACCCCCGCGACTATTTTGTTGAGCGGTGAATCAGGTACCGGTAAAGAAGTTGCCGCCCGCGCCCTGCACCGAATGAGTAATCGGGTGAGCGGCCCTTTTGTCCCGGTCAATTGTGCGGCAATTGCCAATGAACTGATCGAGTCCGAATTGTTCGGGCACGTCAAAGGTGCTTATACCGGCGCGCAACAGAGCCGTGAGGGCTTGTTCTACTACGCCCGTGGTGGCACCTTGTTCCTCGATGAAATCGGTGAAATGCCGCTCGCCGCGCAGGCCAAACTATTGCGCGTGCTTGAGGAACGACGGATTCGTCCGGTGGGCTCCGAGCAGGAGATTCCGGTGGATGTCCGGGTGGTAGCGGCAAGCAACCGTGACCTCAAGGCCGAGGTGGCGGCGCGGCGTTTCCGCGAGGATTTGTATTATCGACTGCAGGTGGTTGAAGTCACCCTGCCACCCTTGCATGACCGGGTTGATGATCTAGCGCCGCTGGTCGAGCATTTCATCAGCCAGTTGGCACCTTATCTCGATGTGCCGCGTTTGGTCCTTGATCAACGGACGCTGGCGCGGATGGCCGCCTATGATTGGCCGGGCAATGTCCGTGAGTTGAAAAATTTTGTTGAGCGCTCGCTGATTCTTGGCTGGTTTGATCTCGGGCCGGAACCTAAGGCGAGTGCCTTGCCGGTGGGGGCGCCTGACGAAACCTTGGAGTCGGTCGAAAAACGCCACATTCTTGCCGTGCTTGCGGCGTGCGAGGGCAACAAGTCAGAAGCTGGGCGGCGGCTCGGTGTTTCGCGCAAAACGCTGGATCGTAAATGCCTGGCCTGGGGCGTCTAGAGCCGCTGAGCCGGCGCTCGGTTCGGGTTCGCCTGCTCCTTCTCGCCCTGCTACCACTGGGGGTGGTTTTGCCTTTGCTGGTCGGGGCGCTGGCGATCTGGGGCGGTGATTATTTTGACCGTCTGCTGATTACCAAGGTGCGATCTGATCTGGCGGTGGCGCATGGTTACTTTGAACGGGTCAGTCATAGTGTCGGGCGTTCGGTGGTTGGACTGGCTGATTCCGGGCGTTTGCTGCGTGCTTTGCATGGGCAGGACAGCCGTAGCGTGGCGACGATGGAGGATTTGCTGGCGGATGTGCGTCAGGTGCAAGGCCTCGATTTTTTGCAATTTTTAACGGTGCACCGTAGCACTGAGCTGGCAGAAGGCTGGCCAGTCATTCGTGCCGCCTTGGCCGGTGTGCCTCGATCAGAAACCGAGGTTTTTTCGCCAGCGCAATTGCGCCTGATTGAGCCTCGTCTGGCTGAACGCGCCGTCACCGCCATACTCCCGACGGCGAATGCCGCACCCGATCAACGCAGTGTTGAGGATCGCGGATTGGTCATTCATGCCGCAGCGCCGGTGCGCGATGCCAAGGGTGAAATCATCGGCGTACTGGCTGGCGGCGTGTTGCTCAACGGCAACCTCGGGTTTATCGACCGTCTTAACGAAATTGTTTATCCCGATGGTGCTTTGCCGCTGGGTAGCCGGGGGACGGCAACGCTGTTTCTGGGCGACGTCAGGGTGGCGACCAATGTTCGCTTGTTTGAAGGCGGACGGGCGATTGGCACGCGGGTTTCGGCGGCAGTCCATGCGGCGGTGCTGGATGAAGGCCGTACCTGGCTGGATCGGGCTTTTGTGGTTCAGGACTGGTATGTTTCAGCTTATGAACCTTTGCTGAATAGTCATGCTGAGCGGGTCGGCATGCTCTACGTCGGCTTCCTCGAAGAACCGTTCTCGCAGGCCCGTCGGCAGGCGCTGTGGGTGGTGGTCGGTCTGTTTGCTTTGGCGATGGCGATGGCAGCCATTTTTGCGGTGATCTGGGCGCGCAAGGTATTCCGGCCGATCGAGCAGATGCACGCAACCATGCACGCAATTGATAACGGTGAGGTTGGGGCGCGAGTCGGGTCGATAGATAGTCGGGATGAGTTAGGTGTGGTCGCCGCACATTTTGATCAGTTGCTGGATCGTTTGCAGTCTCAGGCGGCATCGCTAAAACGCTGGGGCGAGTCACTCGATGCGAAAGTGGCCGAACGAACGGCTGAACTAGAGTCAGCGGTCACCGAGCTGCGCTCCACTCAGTCGCAACTGGTAATGAATGAAAAGCTGGCGGCGATTGGCCAGCTGACCGCAGGCGTAGCGCATGAAATCAATAATCCGGTGGCGGTGATACAGGGAAATCTCGATGTCCTGCGCGATCTGCTCGGGCCGGCGGCTGAGCCGGTCGCGCCGGAGATCCGGCTGATCTACGAGCAGGTGCACCGGATCCGGCTGATCGTCACCAAGCTGCTGCAGTTTGCCCGGCCACAGGATTATGTCGGCTATCTTGAGCCGGTGGTGCCGCAGCAACTGATACAGGATAGTTTGTTGCTGGTCGGGCATTTGCTCAAGAAGGGCAATGTTGCGATCGAGCAGCATATCGACTCAAGCCGCCAGGTGACCTGCAATCGCAACGAGTTGCAGCAGGTGTTGATCAATCTGATGGTCAATGCCATTCAGGCTATGCCTGAGGGCGGAACCATGACGCTGGCTGCCGAAGATTGGGATGAGGCGGACATGCCGGTGGGTCTGAAGCTCGTGGTGGCTGATTCAGGATTGGGGATTACACCTGAGGATCAGGCGCGTCTGTTCAAGCCCTTCTTTACCGCCAAGAAGCCGGATGGTACCGGCTTGGGCCTGTGGGTCAGCCAGTCGCTAGTCGAACGTTACGGCGGGCGGATCAGCATAGACAGCGAACCGGGCAAGGGAACCCGCTTCGTTGTCTGGCTGCGGTTTGAGCCGCTGGTTTAGTTTGGCTCGTCGAGAAAGCGTTCGAGCAGAACGTTGAGGAAGCGCCGGCCTTTCAGGGTCGGGGCGATTTTCTCCGGGCCGATGTCAAGCAGGCCGTCGGCTTCGGCCGCACGTAAAGCCGGCAAAATTCGGCTGATAGGCTGGGCGGTGCGGGATTCAAAGAGCGCCGGCGGAAAACCATCGGCCAGTCGCAGCGAGTTCATCAAAAACTCGAAAGGCAGGCTGGCCGAATCAATCTGCGTTTCTTCCTGAATTGGCCGGCCGGCCTGAATGTTTTCCAGATAAGCCTTGGGATGCTTCCAGCGCATCTGGCGCAGTACGCGGTCGTGCAGGGTGAGCTTGGAGTGTGCCCCGGCGCCAATCCCGAGGTAGTCCCCAAAATGCCAGTAGTTCAGGTTGTGGCGACACTGTTTGCCGCTGCGGGCAAAGGCAGAGGTTTCGTAATTAGTGAATCCGGCACCGGCTAGCCGGGCTTCAATCGCTTCCTGCATGTCAGCGCACAGGTCATTTTCTGGCAATTCCGGCGGAAAGGCTGCGAAGCGGGTGTTCGGCTCCAGCGTCAGTTGATAGCAGGAGAGGTGCGAGGGGGCGAAGCTCAGCGCGGTGTCGACGTCGCTCATCGCCTGCGCCAGCGTCTGGCCGGGCAGGCCGTACATCAGGTCGAGGTTGAAGGAGTCGAAATGCTCGCCGGCCAGTTGGGCCGCACGCTTGGCTTCGTCGGCATCGTGAATTCGTCCGAGGGCTTTGAGGTGGCCTTCGTTGAAGCTCTGGATACCGAGCGAGAGCCGGTTCACACCTGCCTTGCGGAAGCCGATGAATTTCTCGGCCTCGACGGTGCCCGGATTGGCCTCCAAAGTAATTTCGGCTTCCGGGGAAAGCATGGCGAGGGCGCGGAAGGCGGCGATCAGTTCGTCAATTGCCGCCGGAGAAAGCAGGCTGGGCGTGCCGCCACCAAAGAAAACACTGACCACCGGCCGTCCCCAGATCAGCGGCAGGGCGGATTGTAGATCGGCAATCAGGGCAGCAACATATTCGCGCTCGGGAATTTCGCCGTTGGCTTCGTGCGAGTTGAAATCACAATACGGACACTTCTGAACGCACCACGGCACATGCACGTAGAG
Organism: uncultured Dechloromonas sp.; assembly: GCA_964422345.1. Classification (GTDB taxonomy): domain Bacteria; phylum Pseudomonadota; class Gammaproteobacteria; order Burkholderiales; family Rhodocyclaceae; genus Azonexus. The sequence continues at coordinate 958 of CAYRBE010000021.1, read as the reverse complement.
CGCCAACGGCGGCGAAATGCGGAATTCCTGCAATGCTACGGTGGACTGCCGTTTTTCGGCAAAAATGGGGATGGTTTTGGCCATGTTTTAGCCCTGACCCGTAATAATTTGATGGTCGGTTTTATTTCCGGCAGCAGATACTTTGCCGCCTGCCAGTTCCCGTTCAATCTGTTCAATGCTGGGCAAGCTGGTTTGCAGTTCGGCAGGCAGGGAGTCCAGTAATTGATACTCGGCAACGCCCAGCGGTTGGGTGTTATTGCGCAGCGCGTATTCAGCGACAACCTTGTTCTTGCTCTTGCACAGTAACAGGCCGATGGTCGGGGCATCTTGCGGGTGCTTGATCTGGGTATCGACGGCGGCGAGGTAAAAGCTCAACTGGCCTAGATGCTCAGGTTTGAACTTGCCGCCCTTGAGTTCGATCACGACATAGCAGCGCAGCTTGAGGTGGTAAAAGAGCAGGTCGATATAAAACTCGTCCCCCCCGACATCAAGCAGCACTTGCCTTCCGACGAAGGCGAAGCCCGCGCCGAGTTCAAGGAGGAAATCGGTGACGTGTTTGACCAAGGCGTTTTCGATCTCGCGTTCCTGAGCCTCATCGCTCAGACCGAGAAAGTCGAAACGGTAGGGGTCTTTCAGGGATTCGCGGGCTAGATCGGATTGTGGCTTGGGCAGGGTCAGCTCGAAGTTGGTAAGGGTCTTGCCGCTTCGTTCCAGCAAGCGGGTTTCAATCTGCATTACCAGCACATTGCGCGACCAATTGTGCTCAATCGCCTTGGCGGCGTACCAGCGGCGTGTTTCGGGTCCGGGCAGTTTATCCAGCAGGGCCAGTTGGTGATACCAGGGCAATTGTGCAAGCACCTCTTGCACAAATTCAACATCCGGCCAGGCCTCGGCAAAGGCGCGCATGTACTTGAGATTGCGCGGCGAGAATCCTTTCATCTCGGGAAAAGCCGCGCGC
>CAYRBE010000020.1:2856-19494 GCA_964422345.1 uncultured Dechloromonas sp. | reverse complement strand
GCTTGGTCATATTGAACAGTGAGGTCAGGTTGGTAGCGATAACTGCATCCCAGCCGTCACGTTCCATTTTTGCAAACATACGGTCACGGGTAATGCCAGCGTTGTTAATCAGGATATCAACCTGACCGCAAGCAGCTTCTGCATCAGCAACCATCTTCTGGCAATCTTCCAGAGAGGAAACGTCACCTGATACGCAGACGAAATCGTTAAAACCAGCAGCAGCCATTTCCTTCAGCCACTCTTCTTTGTTATCGAACTGCGGATGGTAAGAAGCGACCACCTTGTGACCAGCTTTAGCCAGTTCCTGACAAATTGCGGTTCCAAGACCACCCATAGCACCGGTAACGAGAGCAACACGTTGAGTCATAGTTATTCCTTCCTGTTATTAAAATTACTGCGGGGTAAAAACGGGGCACATCAATACATGTGCTGACCACCGTTAATAGAGATATTGGCACCAGTAACGAACGCTGCTTCATCAGAAGCAAGGTACACCACCAGACCAGCGATTTCTTCCGGCTTGCCCAGTCGATTGACCGGAATCTGCGGGAGAATTTTTGAATCAAGAATTTCCTGAGGGATAGCCGTCACCATTTTGGTACCGATATATCCCGGTGAAATAGTATTAACCGTCACGCCCTGTTTTGCCACCTCAAGCGCAAGCGCCTTGGTAAAACCGTGAATACCGGCCTTGGCAGCAGAGTAATTAGTTTGGCCAAAGGCACCCTTCTGACCATTAACCGAACCGACGTTAATGACCCTGCCCCACTTGCGCTCAACCATGCCATCCATGACCTGTTTGGTCATATTGAACACTGAATCCAAGTTGGTATGCATAACCGCATCCCAATCAGCTTTAGTCATTTTCCGGAAGGTAATATCACGAGTAATGCCCGCATTATTGACCAACACATCAATCGGCCCGACATCCGCCGTCACCGTCTCGACACAGGCACGCGCTGACTCAAAATCAGTTACATCACAAGGATAGGCCTTGAAACCGTACCCCATGTTATTCATCGTTTTCAGCCAATCCTGAACCTTGGCATTTCCAGGAGAATAAGTCGTGACGACCTTATAACCGAGGGCAGCGAGCTTGACACATATAGCCTCACCCAAACCACCCATCCCGCCAGTAACTAACGCAACTCGTAACATGTTGACTCTCCAGAAGGCTTATACAACACGTTCTTTAACGTAACGACCAGGGGCTGGCTCAATTGGTTCATATGTGGCACTACCTAGAGCACGTGGCGACCGCAACTTACCGGCTAATGGTTTAAGCCAAGCAGCCCAGTCATTCCACCAACTTCCTTTTTGTTCTTCAGCGACGCTCAACCATGCATCAGCATCACCGTCGACTTTTTCATTGACCCAATAACTGCGCTTATTTTTGCTAGCCGGATTGATCACGCCGGCGATATGGCCGGAAGCACCCAATACGAAGCGCGACTTACCGCCAAGAATACGAGTGCCCTCATAGGCTGACTGCCAAGGCACGATATGGTCTTCACGCGCCGCCATGAAATACACAGGCATATCCAGCGCCCCAAGATCAACCGCCTGCCCACACATGGTCAACTTACCAGGAACCCGGAGGCTGTTATCGAGATACAGATTGCGCATGTACCAACAGGCAAATGGGCCGGGAAGATTGGTTGAGTCAGAATTCCAGTACAACAAGTCAAAAGCCTGTGGTTTCTGGCCTTTCAGATAGTTACCAGCAACATAATTCCAAACTAGATCATTTGCCCGCAACATTGAGAATGTATTTTGCAGATCACGTGCTGGCAGCAAGCCACCCTGCCCGATCGATGACTCCCGGGCAGTGAGTGCCTTGTCATCAATAAACAAACCAATCTCACCAGTATCCGAAAAATCAAGCAGTGTGGTGAGCAAGGTCAGCGAGGCAACCGGGCTTTCGCCACGCGCCTTAAGCACGGCCAGCGAAGAAGTAAGGATTGTTCCGCCCACACAAAAGCCGAGTGCATTAAGCTGTTTGACCTTGCAGATATCCTGCACTACACCGAGTGCGGCAATCGGACCGTGTTCAAGATAGTCTTCCCAAGTCAGATGCCCCTGCTCCTCTGTAGGATTGCGCCAGGACACCAAAAATACCGTATTGCCTTGCTCGACCATGAAGCGGATCAATGAATTATCCGGCTGCAGGTCCATGACATAAAACTTGTTGATACAAGGTGGCACAACCAGCAACGGTCGAGTCCCTACTTTTTCAGTCAGCGGTGAGTATTGAATCAGCTGCATCAGCTCATTCTCAAAAACCACAGCACCTTCGGTATTTGCGATATTTTTGCCGACATCAAACCCTGATTCATCAGTCATCGAGATACGACCCTTCTCGAAGTCCCTGATCAGGTTATTAACACCATCGGTAATGCTTTGTCCCTTGGTTTCAAGAGCCAGCTTGATAAATTCTGGGTTAGTCGCCGCAAAATTGGAGGGCGCCATCGCATCAGAGATTTGACGGGCTAGAAAACGCAGCCGATTTTTATCTTTTTCACCTTCGGCCGGAACCAACTCAACCATTTCCTTTAGAAACTGAGTATTCAGCAAATAGGACTGATGCGTGTAGTCGTAAATCGGGCTTTCGCGCCACTCTGGTGCTGAGAAACGCCGATCACCCGGCTCTGGCGAAACCTTGAACTCTTGTTCTTTACCTTGCTGTTTATTCAGCATCGATTGCCAGAGCGACATCTGCTGATCAACAAATTGTTTTTGCAATGCCGTCAGTTCTTGGGGATTGATCGCTGGCGGAGGCGTTTCAGCCCCAGCAGCCTGCCCCGCCTGGCCAACATATGCCATGAACTGCTGGGCCATATTTTGCCCTGCCTGCATGAACTGCATAGCCGGGCCAAAAAATGCATCCTTATCGTTCGATCCCTGCGTCATGGGAAGGCTCTTCTCTGTTGTTATCGGGGTTTAGACTTACAGATTTTGCATACCAGCCCTAACCGTGTCAATGAATTTGCATGCATAATTATCAACATGTACATCATTGCTATTGGCTGGCTCTACGTTACTGTGCTTCTTGCTGCCAGTGAGCCCAACATTTTTGTCGGTATTTTGTCTTTTTTATTCTATGGCCTTCTGCCCTGCAGCATCATGCTTTGGATGAGTGGCAGCAAGGTGAGAAGACAACGCAGAGCCTATCAGGAACTACTCGCCGACCAGCGCGCGCGCGATAACGATAGAGCCAATACCCAATCCGATAAGTGACACCTGCTGAATGGTTTCCTTCAAAGCAGTGCGTTTGTGCAAGCCGGGAATGAGATCGGCAACTGCAACATAAATCATGCTGGCTGCAGCCAGACAGAGTAATGACGGTATCAAGTCCGTCATGTCAGACAGTGCAAAATACGCCAACATGGCTCCAACCAACGTCGCCAGACTGGACAACAGGTTATAAGCCAAAGCTTTGGCACGGCTATAACCTGAATGTAAAAGAATCAGGTAATCGCCAACCTCTTGAGGAATTTCATGGGCGATGATGGCCAGCGCGGTAACAATCCCCAGTTGGGTATTTTCCATAAATGCAGCTGCAATCAGCACACCATCGACAAAATTATGGAAAGTATCACCAACCAGAATCAGCAAGCCTGAACGTCCATGATCGTGCGCATGGGCTTGTGCTTCATGGGCTTCGCAGTGGTCATGATGACAATGACGCCATAAAACCAACTTTTCGAGCACGAAAAAAGCCATGATGCCAAACAATACAGTTGCGGCCATTTTATGCGGCTCGCCATGCTCCAGTGCATGAGGCAGGATTTCGAGAAAAGCGGCACCAAGTAATGCGCCAATCGCATACGAAATCAAAATATTGACCCGGCTCGCGCCCAGCGTTACGCCCACGGCAGCAGCAGCCAGAACGCTCAACAAGCCACCGCCTAGTGATACAGCAATAATCCAGGAAAGAGTAGTCACACGAATTCGTTACGTCGGAAAGGCGCGGATTATACGCCGGACTGATGATCTGACTGTTGTTCAATCCAGATCAAACTCGCCATCCGCCCGGTCACCCCGTCACGGCGATAGGAAAAAAATCTCGCCGGATCTGAAACAGTGCACAAGTCACCGCCACTGACGGCCTCAACGCCACATGCCAGCAAGCGTTGCCTGGCCAATAAATAAATATCCGCCAACCACTTGCCAACACCATGCGGACGAAATGCCTGCGCAGCCTCAGGAGAAATCTCGACAAATGCCGAGCGAACTTCATCGCCCACCTCAAAGCAATTTGGACCAATCGCCGGCCCCAGCCAGACCAACAAATTATTCGGAGAAACGGCCATTTTGAGAATGGTCTCTTCAAGAACCCCCGCCAGCAACCCGCGCCACCCGGCATGCGCTGCAGCAACGACAGTACCCGCACGATCACAAAACAAAACCGGCAAACAGTCGGCAGTCATTACTGCACAGACACCATTTGGCTCGCGGGAAAATGCAGCATCGGCCTCAAGTATTTTTGGCAAAAAACCAGCGTCCACCGTAGCAGTGCCATGCACCTGCTTCAACCAAACAGGCTCCGCTGGCAATAGCTGACGTAAAGCACGTCGATTCGCTGCAACGGAAACGGGATCATCGCCAACATGGTCACCGAGATTAAAATCAGCCCATACGCCCTTGCTGCATCCACCTGTCCGCAAAGTTTGAAAGGCCCGCACCCATTTTGGCGCAGGCCAATCAGCTTGCAACAGATCAGCCATAGCGCAAGGCATCGACCAAATCTTTCATATCGGCCGGCATCGGTACTTCCCACTGCATTTTGAAACCGCTGATGGGATGTACCAACCCCAGCCGAGTCGCATGCAATGCCTGGCGGTGAAACTCAGGCAAACGTGAATTAGGTTTGCCATAGACCGGGTCACCAACCAAGGGGTGAGTAATTGAGGCCATATGAACCCGAATCTGGTGCGTCCTGCCTGTTTCAAGAGAGCATTCAAGCAAAGTGCAATAGTTGAACTTTTCAAGCACGCGAAACCAGGTCAGCGCAGGTTTCCCACCCCGATTTTCGGGAATGACTGCCATTTTTGTCCGCAGCACCGGATGGCGACCAATCGGTGAATCCACCCCGCCATCTTTTTTCATCGACCCGGCGGCAAGCGCCAAATACTGTCGACGAACGGTTCTTGCCTGCAACTGGCGCACCAGATCAGTCTGTGCTTCCAGTGTTTTAGCCACCACCATCAAACCACTCGTGTCTTTATCAAGCCGGTGGACAATCCCGGCACGTGGCACCAGCTCCAGACTCGGCAAATGATGCAATAAAGCATTCATCAGCGTGCCACTCCAGTTACCACTTCCAGGGTGTACAACAAGTCCTGCAGGCTTATTGATGATCAGCAAGGCTTCGTCTTCAAATACGATATTGAGCGGTATATCCTCAGGCTGATCAGGCATTTGGCGCGCATCGAGCGGTTCGCAAACGGTCAACCGCTCACTGCCATAAACCTTGCGCTTAGGCTCAGTTTCAAGTTTGCCATCGAGTTCAACACAACCATCGCGCACCCATGCCTGCAAACGATTCCGAGAATGTTGCGGCAAAAGGTCAGAAAGCACCTGATCTAAACGGCGACCGGCACTGGTATTGGGAACCGTCAGATGAAGCGGCTCAGTTCGGCTATAATCGCCGGAGTTTTCCATAGGATCTTTCATGATGCGAAGTTTAGCCGCATTCCGGCCATTTCATACCTTCTTCAAGCTACTGACTGCTTTTTTAGTTTTTGCTGCGGTCTCTGGTTGCAGCACGTTTGGTGACACCCCTGACGAAACTGTTGGTTGGTCAGCCGGCAAGCTATACACCGAAGCCAAGTCATTGCAGGCTGATGGCAATTATGACAAAGCTGCCAAGTATCTTGAGAAACTTGAAGCGCGTTATCCTTATGGCCGCTTTGCCCAACAAGCCCAGCTTGAGCTCGGCTATGCCTACTGGAAAGCGAATGAGCCCGGCTCAGCGCTCGCTGCCTGTGACCGCTTCATCAAACTCCATCCGAATCACCCGGCAGTTGACTACGTCTATTATCTCAAAGGTCTAATCAACTTCAACGAAGATTTGGGGATGATGGGTTACATCAGCTCCCAAGATCCGACCGAGCGTGACCCGAAATCAGCCCGCGAATCATTTGATTCTTTCAAAACACTGATCGCCCGCTACCCGAACAGCAAATATGTTCCCGATGCCACGCTACGTATGAACTATCTGGTCAATGCCATGGCCTCGCAAGAAGTTCATGTGGCGCGTTATTACTACAAACGCGGCGCCTATGTCGCGGCCGCCAATCGCGCCCAAACCGCCGTCAAAACCTACCCGCAGGCGCCGGCCATTGAGGAAGCAATGTTTACCTTGGTTATGTCTTACGACAAACTGGGAATGAATGATCTGCGTGACGACGCCGACCGGGTCATGCGTCAGAATTTTCCCAAGAGCCGTTACTACAAGGATGGCTTAGATCGAAAAACTGCTTGGTGGAAGCTCTGGTAATCACCCACCCTGCTTGATCGCCAATATGGCCTGATTACGCAGGGTGCGAAGCAGAGAAAGTTCTTTTTCCGGGATTGACAGTCCGCCAACCATATCACTATCGGCATAAATCAAGGCGACCGGATTACCCTTGATGTTTAACGGGAACAACACGAACGAATTAGCGTGTGCCGCATTCTTATACCAGGCGGGAATGCGCTCAGCAATTTTCGGATCATTAACGTCACTGATCATCAAATCCACACCCTTGGACATCGCGACATGAAACACATCCGGGGTAAAACTGAGCGGCATGCGAAATGCCTTGGCCACTTCGTTGGCATCTGAACCGAAGCCGAAACGACCTTGCATACAGCCCGCTTTGGGATCACGGATACACAACACCACTCGCTTGAACCCCATCGCGCGGTACATGGTTTCAAGAATCATCCGCAGAATATCGTTGAGCTTGAAATCATCAAGCAGTGTATTGCTGATGTCCTGGATACCGGCAGTCAGAATAGATTGCGCATCAACAAGATCAATAACACCATCAGCAAATGAGTCAGGTGATTCGTTTTCTTGAAGTAAAGCGTCATGCAAAGGGTCATCACTAGCCCCCTCATTACCCCCTAAATCCTTCAGGTGGGCAAATTGCAGCATTTGCTTACCAAAAGTTGTTTGTTGCACATTCAGATGAATAATCCGGGCGAACTCTGCAGCCTCAACCACTGAACGCATAACTGTTTCTTTAACCGTTTTGGCGTCGAGTGATATTGCCTCGGCAAATCGCAGCATAGTTTTCTGCATTTCCCGGTCACGCGCTTCCGGCGTTGCTTGTGCTATGACTTCACACAACTCGTTGGAAAAAACAGACAAAACACGTAAGCGATCTTCCTGGCTAACGGCTTTCCTAACCTTACCCGCCGGCAACTTGCGCATTGTTCCAGAAATCACCAGCGGAAAACCCCATTGGCGAGCAATAGCAATTCCCATGTCTTCAAATGAGATGCCCAATACCTGCCGGGCTGCAACATCTTCACTACATGACTTTTGCGCGACTACCCGACGAATTTCGTCAGACTCGTCGGCAAAATAAAACTGGGATAGCAAACGCCCAAGATTGTGAAACATGGCACAAATGAACGACTGCTCAAGATCGTGCATTTTTGCCGTTGCACAGATTTCTTTAGCAAGTAAACCAGCCAAATTAGCCCGCAGGAAATCTTCCTTCAACTGGTTAGCATTATTCTTATTCTGCAAATGTTCAAAAAGCAAAACGGTAATCGCAATATTACGCACCGCCTCAAAACCAAGGACAATCACGGCACGGGAGACCGTGCTGATATTGCCGCCACCGGCAGGTCGAAAATAGGCTGAGTTGACCAAACGCAGAATTTTATTGGTCAGCGCAAAGTCTTTCAGGATGGTATTGGATAACTTGTTGATGCTCTCGGTTTCGCTATTGGCAATTTTGTTAATTGCACTGACCGACTCCGACAAGGCAGGAAAATCTGTCTTATGTCGCATCCGGCGCAAAAGAAAATCTAGCGTCGACTGCTTTCCCTCAGAAATAGAACCAACCGCATCTTCAGGATCAAGGTAATTATCAATTGCTTCCAGAAACTGCCCGGTCGTCTGAAAACGGACCAGCGGATCACGGGAAACCGATTTTTGCAAAATACCCCGCAAATGGTCGTCCACCGTAGTAATCTCAGGGAGAACCAGATCCTGATTGGCAATCTGATTCATCAGCTGAAAAATGTCTTTCCCTTCATAGGCTGGGCGCCCAAAAAGCATCTCGTAAAGCACCAAACCAGCAGAAAACACATCGGTCCGCTCATTGAACTCACGCTTATCAATATACTCAGGTGCCATGTAGGCTGGCGTGCCGCTGTACTCATCTGTGTTGTTATTCGGCGCATCAACACGTGCAGCAATCCCGAAGTCCATCACGCGAGCCGTATTGTCTTCGTCAATCAGAATATTTGAGGGTTTCAAATCACGATGAATTACGCCATGCGCGTGAGCATGAGATACCGCATCCAATATTGGACGGAAAAAATTAAGTGCCTGAATGGCCGAAAGTGCACCACTTTGCTGAAGAAACTCGCCCAGATTTTTTCCCGGAACATATTCAAATACCAAATATAGATCGCCGGCCTCTTCACCGACTTCAAAAATTGGCACGATATTGGGATGGCGTAATTTACTGACTGTTCGTGCCTCGTCCAATAAAACCTTGTTTTTGGCCAAGTCTGGCTTGCTGAAATGCACGGTCTTGATTGCAATTTCGCGCTGCAACTGCGGGTCAAAACCCAGATACACAGTACTCTGCGCGCCGCGCCCTAACTCTCCGCGAATCTCAAAACGGCCAATTTTTTTTGTCATTATTATTCAGCTTGTTCTACCCAGATTAGATCGGGTGCTTCGTCACCACGACCAAAAACAATGGCATTCTGACCAAAGTCTTCGGCCAGCGCCACCGCATCCTCCAATTCAATATCGGCCACAAAACAGCTTTCCTCAAGGGGCGCGTTGGCATCATCCGGAATATTCTCACCGGTATAAGGCTCGTAGTTACCTTCAATCAAAACACACTCAAGCTCAGATTGATATTCAGCATTCTGTTCGGCGCTGGCAAGCGTATTGTGTGGGTTAAACCCGCTAATAATCGCATACGACGAAGCGCCCTCACCTTTTAACCAGCTACCAAGCTGTTGACTCGCCTGCCCTAGACGCAGCTCAACAACCCCACTCGGCAAATACACTCGATAGGTCGTTGCCCTATAAGCCAAATCCAGTTCAGTCCTGTTCGCCATCGAGATCGACCACTCCAAGTAATTGCTCTGCATCGCCAACCGGCAATGCTTCAACTGATTTCAATTTGCGCGATAACTGCCGCGTTCGAGTTTCTGCCTTGCTGATACTGTTACTCGCCTCATCCAGTTTCTTTTTAGTTTGCGCCAGCGCCTCACCAAATTTACCAAACTCAGTTTTAACTGCACCCAATACCGCCCAAACCTCCGCCGAGCGTTGCTCAATCGCCAGCGTCCGAAAGCCCATTTGCAAGCTATTCAACATTGCCGCCAATGTTGTCGGCCCGCTCAGGCTAACCCGCCATTCGCGTTGCAAAGTTTCTGCCAGACCAGGCCGGCGCAAGGCTTCGGCATATAAGCCCTCGATTGGCAAATAAAGCAAAGCAAAATCTGTCGTATCAGGTGGAGAGATATATTTCTCATGAACGCTGCGTGCCTCGCTCTTTAAACGCAGCTCAATCGCTTTTGCCGCTTCTTCAGCAGCCACAGGATCGGCTTTGTCTTGAGCGTCGAGCAGACGTTGGTAATCCTCAATCGGAAACTTGGCATCAATCGGCAACCAAACCACCGCGCCATCACCCCGCCCCGGAAGACGGATGGCAAAATCAACCCGCTCATTGCTTCCTGGCACCGTGGCCACATTGGCTGAGAACTGATCCGCCGTCAGCAACTGCTCAAGCAAAGCTGATAACTGAACCTCACCCCATGTACCACGCGACTTCACGTTAGTCAGCACCCGTTTCAAATCACCGACCCCGGCGGCCAGCGTTTGCATTTCACCCAGTCCGCGATGCACCTGTTCAAGGCGGTCACTTACCAATTTGAATGATTGCCCAAGACGCTGCTCCAAAGTAGCGTGGAGTTTCTCATCGACGGTTTGGCGTATCGTTTCAAGCTTGGCAGCATTGTCATTTTGAATGGCGAGTAGCCGCCCCTCGACCGAATTTTTGAGTCGCTCAAAACGTTCATCCAGCCCGATTGAAAACCGGTTCAGATCCCGCGAAAATGCGTCAAGGCGTTCACCTTGCAGAGTGCCAAACTGCCCCACCTGAGTTGTTACCGTCTGACTCAAAAGGTTGGAAGAGTTTGCCCTTTCATCGCGATCCCGAAATGACTCCTCGGCATCCTCACGACGATTACGCGACAACTCCTCACGCAACTCTCGCTCCAGCCGGGCCAAGCCTTTCTCCTGAGCGTCGATCAGACTACGCCAGCGCGATTCGTCATCCTGGCTGGTTTTAGTCCGCATCAGGATAAACAGCTGTATCGCTAGTACCACCAACACAGCCGCCAAAAGCAGCCAAATCGTGAGATCACTCATTCATCATCTCAACGAAAAATCAGCTCGGGCAGCCGCTGCCTTTTCGTCAGTCTCAACTTTGGGTGGCACTAGGAAAACCCGTTCAGCCGGCACTTTGCCTTGCTCAAGTAACCAAGCCTGAACGTTTTCAGCACGTTGTTTGGCTAGCTGCAGCATATCCTCCTCGGTTGCCCGAGCATTAGCCCACATCAATTTTTCCATCTCATCAACCGGTAGGTCTTTCTGGAGCCCAACCATATTTCTCGGCTTCGGAAATTTGGCATCTTTATAGGCTCGCGTCAGGTAAGTTTTGTACTCATCCGGCGCCAAAACAATACCTTCCAGCGACTCGCCTTCAGTCCCTTTCTTCAAGGCATCTTTCGATTTTTCTGATTTAACAGCCCGCTCAACCGCAACCCGCTTAATGCCTTCCTTGTCCGCTTCAGGGTCTGCCCGGCCAGTAATTTCAAGCTTGAGCGATTCACGCTCGACCAGTGCCTTGGCAAGTGCCGTCAGTTTTTTTACCCCGGCATCATTGATGTTTGTACGCCCCGGAGCGAATTCGACGTTCGATAGCTCTTCACCACCGCCAAACATTGAACCGAGCAAGGCAAATGGAGAGGTAATCGCCTTCACGAACAAATTTCCGATCACTTTGAAAATAAGTCCGCCAACAGAAAAATCTGGATCATCAAGTGACCCTGAAATTGGCAAATTGATGTCAATTTCACCCCGATTGTTTTTTAGCAGCGAAATCGCCAGATTGACCGGCAGTGAGGTTGCATCCGGGCTATCAACCTTGTTGCCGAAGGTAAATTGATCAATAAATAAGCGATTGTCGGCAGTAAGTTGATTATTCTCCAGCTTGTAGGCCACAGTTAAACTCAGCTTTCCTTTTTCAATGTCGTAACCGGCATATTTGCCTGAATAAGGTGAAAACCCGACAAGATCGACCCCCGAAATTTCCGCCTTCATATCAAGGAAGGTTTTCGCAGAAAGTGGATTGAGCTTAGCAAGAATCTGAACCGGCGCCGAATTTGCATAACGACCACGTAAATCAAGATCGGCCACCGTATCCGGCGCGGAGGAAAGGCCTGTTACTCGCCCACCCAAACGAGTGAGGTTGACGGAATAATTCGGTTTGACGAAGTAATCTGAAAAATTGACCGTACCATTCTGCAAGGTAATTTTTCCAATTTTGATTGGCAAAACCGCTTTTCCCGGCTCTGCTACTTTGGCTACCGGTTCAACCGGTGGTGGCGTAACCTCTGCGGTTTCAGCTGCCGGCTTCTTGACAACATCAAGCACATTCAGCCGACCTGATGGATTCAAGATCAATTTCGAGTAATAGTCAGTCAGTGCGATTTCACCCACATTGATTGCCAGTGGGGCAAGACGGAAATCAATTCCGCCAATAAAAAGTGACTTCCATTTCAGGAAATCTGCGCTGTTATCGCGATCAACCGTCAACAAATCGCCGACTGTCAATGAGCCTTTATAGCCAGCCTTAAGGCCATCCTTGTCGATTTGTGCAGTAGCCTCTCCTTTGCTCGAAACCTGCCCACGAGTCAGTGCAATGGTGACGTATTCAGCAAAATACGGTTGCAGACTAAGCAAAGGAATCGCGCTGGTTTCAACATTCAAAGCGATATCGAGCGGAAAAACTTGGACGCTACCATCAACAGTCAGGCTACCTTTTTGGTTCACCTTGGTTTTGAGCGCAATCTTCCCCTTTTTGCCTGACTCGTTGGTCAATCCCTCTGCATGCAGATTAAGGCCTTCGACTGACTGAATGGCAGCAGGTCGGGTGGCTTGATCTTCAAAGCGGAAACTCAAGTCCTCAACATTGAGTTTGCCAACATAACCAACCCATGGTCGATCATCCTGCACCTTGGCATCGACGTTACGTATAGTCTTGAGTAGCGGCGAGCTCACCCATTCGATCTTGCCCGTCTTGTTACGCAGCATGCGCGCCTTAGTCTGGCTATTGGTGACCTCGGCGATATCGATGCGGTGTGCCGGCAGATCAATCTTAAGCTCCTTGACTGACATTTTATTAACCTGCAACCGCTCCCCAAGATCAACCTGATAACTTGCCTCAGCAATTTCGATCGGATCGGTCAAGCGGCTATCCACCTTACCAATCAAGGCATGAAGATGACGCACTTCGCCGGCAATCGGGGTAAGTTTTGAGTCATCCCGCCACCGGATCAAACCATTGGTAATTTCAAACTGACCTAAAGACCAGACCAGTGGCTTTGCAGGTGCCACTTTCGGTTCAACCGATTTTTCACCTTGCTTAGCCAGATTGTCGGCAAGTGTCAAAACATTAAACTCCCCCTGACGATTGACCGTGAGGGTTGAGTCCAGACCATCGAGCACAACGCGCTTGATATCAAACTTTTGATTGATCAGGTCGGCGTGTTCAATATCAATATCTAGCCGCTTCCAGGCCAATAAAGGAGAACCATTACGCTCAATCAGGACCATCCCGGAAACATGCGTACTGCCGGTCACACCTAGAGAAAAAACCTGATCGCTCTCCGCCTTGAACACCACTTTCATTTCGGTGTCCAATAACCCCGCACCCAAACGTATCGGCAAATTATCAGGCAAATAGGGCTGGATTTCGGCCAGATCAAAACGGTCCAGATCTAGATCAAGCTCGCTTTCGTGGTTGCCATCGAATGGCTTACTACGCCCTTTTAAAACAAACGGTGAACCGTTGATATTGGCCGAAAAACTTGGTTCAACAAAAACCTTCGCCTGATATGGCAGGTTGGATATAAACGGCAAGGAGAGATTGATTGCATCAATCGTATGAACCTGAGCTTTAGGCTGGTCATCAAAAACCAATTTGCCGCCCATCAACTGAATGTTATTTACTGAAAAACCAGGCGTTTCGGTAGGCGTTTCGCTCGGTTTCATCCACTCATCGAGCAAGTCAGAAATGTCGTAACGATTTTCAGCTTCGCGCGCAACGGACAGGCGCAAGCCCTGCAATCGAACGTCATCGACAACGATTGCCCGTTTGAAGATGGAGGCTGATGACAGATTGACATAGAGTTCGTCGAAGCCAGCTAGCTCCTTACCACTCTCTGCCTTGATCGAGAGGCCTTTTAGGCTGGCGGATAGGGCGTACGGATTAACGTCAATTTTTTCGATGCTGACTTGGCGATGCAATTCTTTAGAAAGCTGACTGAGCAGGATAGATTTGATCAGCGCCGGAGCAGCAAAAAATCCAAGCAGGCCAAACACCAAAAAACCACTCAGCACCCAGACGCCAATACGCTTGCTACGAGGAGACTTTAGCGCGGTACGAAAATCAATTTTTGGCGCTACCGGGGCGGTCTCTTGTTCTAACATGCTAACCTCACTCTAATTAGTTTTTGTTTTAACCAAATTTAGCACAACGAGGCAGCCCTAAACGTGGCAACACCCCATGAAATCGCTTATTAAAGAGATAAAAGACGCATTTGCAGAGCTACTGCGCTGGCAAACCTGGCTTGTTATTGGTTTGATCGCACTATTTTCAGTACTGGCTTACATGGTCACCCAAATCGCATTCAAAACTGATTCGGTCTTGATGTTCCTCAACAACAACACCACCGCCTGTAATCGAATGACGAACGGCGTGATCATTACGCTGTTTTGCGGCATGATGTTTTTTTTCCTGACCTGCGTACTGACGCTTGGAGAATTTCAGCAATATTTCACACTCAAGGAACAGAAGGCTGACTATGAAGCACGCAGATCATTGTGGTGGGGAATTGGCTGGGCAAGTTTCGCCGTAGGACTGGCTGTTTCTGCGCTTATCTTTTTCAATTCATTCTGTCGTTAAGTCCTTACTAAAAACAGCTACCCCATGAAAATATTGATCATTGAAGATAGCCGAACCCATCTTCAACTAATCTCCGAGTACATCAAAAGACTTGGGGCGGTAGCGATTCAGGCCGTAGATGGCGAGTCAGGGATAGCACTATTTTGCAGCGAACGCCCGGATCTGATATTGCTTGATGTTGTGCTGCCCGATGTTGATGGCTTTAAAGTAGCGCAGCGCATTCGTGGTCAGGAAAACCCCAGCGACTGGACGCCGATCATTTTTCTCTCCGCTATGGATAAGGATGAGGATATTGAAATGGGCATTTCAGCCGGCGGGGATGATTACCTTTCCAAACCAGTCAGCGAAACGGTGCTTAAGGCCAAAATTCGTGCCATGCAGCGCATTATTCAGATGCGCACCTCGCTGGTGGTACTCACCCGCAAGCTCGATACAGCCAATCAGGAATTGAAGCGACTATCCTCAAGTGACGGACTGACTGGCATTGCCAACCGACGCTTCTTTGATGAATATCTTTCAGTTGAATGGCGGCGTGCCCGACGCAACACCACCAGCATAGCCTTGCTAATGTGTGACGTTGATCATTTCAAACTATTCAACGACACCTATGGCCACCAAGCCGGCGACGACTGCCTGCGCCAGGTAGCCCACTCAATTAACGCTTACCTTGAGCGTCCATCAGATATTGTCTCGCGTTACGGTGGCGAGGAATTTGCGGTAATACTGCCGGAAACCATTGAAGGAGGCGCTCTTTTTGTTGCGGAAAAAATTCGCCACTCAGTGCATGAACTCTGCATTCCACACAGCGGTTCCGCTCACGGCCGGGTAACCGTCAGCATTGGATTATCTGCATTAATTCCTGACCCAAACAACACCCCTAGCGAGCTTATCAATCAGGCCGACCGCGCACTCTACCAAGCCAAAAAACTTGGCCGGGATCGAGTTTGTCGCCCCGAAAACACTATTGAGTCTTGAGCATGGCGAAGAAACGCATTTCGATCATTATTGTTGACGACAACGACATGATGCGCAGCATCCTGCGCGGTATGCTACGTGGCGATGAATACGAGGTTATCGGCGAAGCGCGCAACGGCATGGTGGCAGTAGAAATTGCCGAACGACTGACTCCAGACATTATCTGTATGGATATCGTCATGCCGGAAAAAGATGGTCTGACTGCATTGAGTGAAATAAAAACAGCCAATCCGAAAATTGAGATAGTGATGATTACCAGCAACACCGAGCCAGAAACAGTCCGCGAAGCAATTCAAAACGGAGCTAGCGGGTTTATCGTAAAACCCTTCAATACGGCCCGAGTCCTCGATACGATAGAAAAAGTTGCCGGAAAAATCAGAAAACGCGGCTAGAAACCATTTCGCCAACTGCGAATCATTGCGAAAATTGCCGATTTTGAGTGGTACACCGTAGCACTCGCCAAAACCGAATCAACTCCGACATGGTGCAAGCCGGAAGCAATCACCGCTGGCTCAGTACAACGCAAAAATGGATTAGTCGCCTTTTCCTCGGCTAAGGTGGAAGGCACGCTTGACTGCCCTGCTGCCCTCAAGCTGGCCACCTTAGCCACCCGTGCCAACAAAGCGGGATTCTCCGGTTCAACTGCCAGCGCAAAGCGCAAGTTGGCTTCGGTGTATTCATGAGCACAATAAATCAGTGTTTCGTCCGGCAAACTTGCAATTGAATCGAGAGAGCTGGACATCTGTTCCGGTGTGCCTTCAAACAAGCGTCCGCAACCTGCACCAAACAGGGTGTCACCACAGAAAAGCGCACCCGGCGCATGGTAGGCAAGATGCCCTAAAGTGTGACCGGGAACCGCCATCACAGTTACCGGCGTACCCAATACATCGATCAATTCACCGCCACATAAAGGCTGCGTACAGCCTGTGATAGACTCAATAGCCGGCGCATAGACTTTAGTCGGGAAGTGTCGAATCAGATCGGCAATGCCTCCCTGATGATCTGCATGGTGGTGTGTAACCAGAATCCCTTCAAGGGTCAGGTTATCCTTAGCCAGGCGTTCAAAAACGGGGGCGGCATCGCCCGGATCAACCACAAACGCCCGGCGTCCCTGGGTTAGCAGCCAGATGTAATTGTCCTTGAATGCAGGAATGAGCGAGATTTCAAACATCCCCGAACTATCAAGCCAGACGGGCCGGATGTCAATTCCCGGACTCGCTGC
>CAYRBE010000020.1:0-2756 GCA_964422345.1 uncultured Dechloromonas sp. | reverse complement strand
GTGGTTTTGCCGCACATTCTTGAATTTAGCCCCGATCCGCACCAGATTCTGCGTGAAGTTGAGCGCATTTTGATTCCAGAGGGGCAGTTGATTATTACCGGATTCAACCCTTACTCGACGTGGGGAATCAAGCAAAAATTCAATCGCAGCGGTGAGTTTCCCTGGAACGGCAATTACCTTTCGATTGCCCGTTTAAGCGACTGGCTGCAACTGCTTGGCTTTGAGCTTGATCGCGGCACACTGGGTTGCTATGCCCCGCCCGTAACGCAACGAAGCTGGCTGCAACGCTGGCAACACATAGAAGCGACCAGCGAACGCTGGCTGAATTTTTCAGGGGCAGTTTATGTGTTGCATGCGATCAAACGCACGCATGGCATGCGGCTAATCACCCCGAACTGGAAGAAAAAGCCGGCACGCGGCAAAGTTTTACGCCCGATTGCACAGAAAGAAATGGAATGAGCACCGAAGAAATTATCGAAATATTTACCGACGGTGCCTGCAAGGGCAACCCTGGGCCGGGTGGCTGGGGGGCTATTCTTCGGCTCGGTAATAAAGAAAAAGAACTATGGGGTGGCGAAGCTGACACCACCAATAACCGAATGGAGCTCACTGCTGCAATTCGCGCCATTGAAGCTTTGAAGCGGCCAATTTCGGGCAAAATTTACACCGACTCGCAATATGTCCTGAAAGGGATCAACGAGTGGATTCACGGCTGGAAACGTAATGGCTGGAAGACTTCGGACAAAAAACCCGTGAAAAATGCCGACCTCTGGCAATTACTCGACGCCCAGGTCAAACAGCACAAACTGGAATGGATCTGGGTCAAGGGCCACGCCGGCCACCCGGAAAACGAGCGGGCCGATGCGCTGGCCAATCGCGGCATTGATGAAATGAAGGCTTGAGGAAGCAAGATGAGACAAATTGTTCTGGACACCGAAACCACCGGTCTCGACCCGCGTCAGGGGCATCGCATTATTGAAGTGGCCTGCATCGAGATGGTCAATCGCAAGCTCACCGGGCGCCACCTGCACAAATACGTGAACCCGGGGCGAGAGATTGATGAAGGCGCACAGGCGGTGCACGGTATTACGCTTGAGTTTCTCGCTGACAAGCCAAAATTTACAGACATTGCCGATGAGTTTTTGGAATTCATTTCTGGCGCTGAACTCATCATCCACAACGCACCGTTCGACTTGGGATTTCTCAATGCCGAATTAAATCGCCTCGACCGTGTGCCGGTCGAAACCGTATGCAACGGTGTCACTGATACGCTGAAAATGGCGAAGGAACTGCATCCGGGCAAGCGCAACAATCTGAATGCCCTGTGCGACCGTTACGAAATCGACAATTCCAGCCGTACCCTGCACGGCGCGCTACTCGACACCGAACTGCTGGCCGACGTTTTTCTGGCGATGACCCGTGGCCAGAACTCGTTAATGATCGAACCCGATGCCACCGCCCCAATACAACTCGACGCCAACGGCCAAACTCGCATCCGCAAGCCCTTGGTCATTAAACGCGCTAGCGCCGATGAGTTGATTGAGCACGACCAGGTACTACTCGCCATCGACAAAGAGTCCAAAGGCGCCTGCGTCTGGTTACCGAAAGAATGAGCCAGAACCACCGCATTCTCTCCGTCATCCCGCCGATGACGCAGCTCAACACGCCCTATCCGTCCACCGCTTACCTCACCGGCTTCCTGCGCTCGCGTGGCTTTGTGGCCGATCAAGAAGATATTGCGCTGAAACTGGTGTTGGAACTGTTTTCACCCGCCGGGCTGATTGAAATACACGCTATCGCTGAAAAAATTCCGGCCAAAAAACGTTCAGCAACCCTGCATTGCTTCATCGACCAATTCGACCGTTATCAAGCCACCATCACCCCGGCAGTCGCCTTTTTGCAAGGTGGCGACCCTTCAGTCGGCTATCGCATTGGTGGACGCAACTTTCTCCCCGAAGGGCCGCGCTTTAGTTCGCTCGATGAGTTTATCGACGAAGAAGGTGGCGACCCGCTGGCCTGGGCTTTTGGCGCGCTCGGCGTGCAAGACCGGGCGCGACATCTGGCGACGCTATACCTGAACGACCTGGCTGATGTCCTGCGCGAAGCGGTTGATCCACGCTTTGAATTTGTCCGCTATGCGGAGTCGCTGGCGCGCAGCCAAGCCAGTTTCGAGCCGCTATCCAAGGCATTGGCGGCCCCGCCAACATTAGTCGATATCACGCTACAAAAATTGACCAAAATCGCTGTGCACCACAGCAATCCGAATCTAGTCCTGATATCCACCCCCTTCCCAGGCTCGGTCTATGCCGCATTCCGCATCGCACAAACCATCAAGGCGGAGAATCCGGATATCGTCACCGTACTCGGCGGCGGTTACGTCAATACCGAACTGCGCGAACTCAGCGAAGCGCGAGTCTTCGATTACTTTGACTACGTCACGCTGGACGATGGCGAGCAGCCCCTGCTCGCGCTGCTCGAACATCTGGAAGGCAAACGACCAAGACTTAATCTGGTCCGTACCTTTACCCGCGTCGATGGCGCAGTCCGTTATTTCAACAACGGCCAAGGTGATGTCCCGTTCAGCGAAGTCGGCACGCCAACCTGGGATGGCCTGCCGCTCGACAAATATCTCTCGCTGCTCGACATGCTCAACCCCATGCACCGCCTGTGGTCAGACGGGCGCTGGAACAAGCTGACCGTGGCGCATGGCTGCTACTGGAAGAAATGCAGCTTCTGCGATGTCAGCCTCGACTACA
>CAYRBE010000019.1:14915-19802 GCA_964422345.1 uncultured Dechloromonas sp. | reverse complement strand
TTCCGTCTTTTCAGCCGTACACCGTAGCACTTGCCGTTGTTTCTATAGTCGCGCCTCAACGGAAATCCCCTTGGGGGATAGTACTCAGCAAAACGCCCCGTTTTCACGAGGCGTTTTTGCAAGAACTTAAAAAATCAAACCTGTGGCTTGATCAGGAAATGCTCTCGGTAATACTTGAGCTCATCAATTGACTCATAAATATCAGCCAAGGCCGTATGCCGGCCTTTCTTCTTGAAGCCTTTGTAAATCTCCGGCTGCCAGCGCTTGCACAACTCTTTCAAGGTGCTGACATCAAGGTTGCGATAGTGGAAAAACTCTTCCAGCGTTGGCATGTAGCGCACCATGAAGCGGCGATCCTGACCAATCGAATTACCGCACATCGGCGAATGGCCTTTGCTTGAATATTTCTTCAGAAACTCCAGCGCAGCCGCCTCAACTTCAGCCTCATTCATCGTCGAGGCTTTAACTTTATCGATCAAACCAGATCGGCCATGCGTTTTCTGATTCCAGTCGTCCATCAACGCCAAAGTGGCATCGCTTTGATGCACCACCCATGACGGCGACTCGGCAACCATCTCAAGTTCAGAATTGGTCACAACCATGGCCATTTCGATAATTCGGTCGCCATCCGGGTTCAGGCCGGTCATTTCCATATCCAGCCAAACGAGGTTGTTTGCGTTGCCTGCCATATAATTGCCCAAGTTCGTAAAAACCCAATTTTCTCACAGCTTTTTATATTGATCCTCGTGACTCCTGACTTCACCACGCTATTTCTTGCCGCCTTTACCCTGACACTGCTCGGCCGCCTTTGGCTGACGATGCGCCACATACGTTTCGTCACCGCCCACAGCAACGCAGTACCGGCCGAGTTCGCCGAACGGATTTCGCTGGAGTCGCACCAAAAGGCCGCCAATTACACCGTCGACCGCAGTCGGGTTACCCTCTTCGCTACTTTGCTCGACGCTACTCTATTACTCGCCTTCACGCTGGGCGGCGGGCTCTCTGCCCTGCATGAATTCTGGACAAGCAGGCTGGATGGCCTTTATTACGGCATTGCGATGATCTTCAGTCTGATGCTGATCTCCGGCATCATCGACCTGCCGCTTTCCCTCTACCGTCAGTTTGTTATTGAAGCCCGCCACGGCTTCAATCGCATGAGCGTCGGTCTATTTTTCGCCGATCTGATCAAGCAAACCCTGCTTGGCCTCGTTATTGGCACACCAGTGATCCTGGCCGTACTTTGGCTGATGGATGCGATGGGCAGTTACTGGTGGTTCTACGTCTGGCTCTTCTGGAGCGTGTTCAATTTATTGATCATGTTTATCTATCCAACCTGGATTGCGCCGCTCTTCAACAAATTCTCCCCGCTTGAAGACGGTGAGATGAAGTCGCGGATTGAAGCCCTGCTCACCCGCTGCGGCTTCCGCTCCTCCGGCCTTTATGTGATGGATGGTTCAAAACGCTCCAACCACGGCAACGCCTATTTCACCGGTTTCGGTGACAACAAACGGATTGTCTTTTTCGATACCCTGCTCGCCCGCCTCACCCCCACAGAAATCGAAGCCGTGCTGGCCCATGAACTCGGCCACTTCCGGCGCAAACACATCGTCAAGCGCATCGTTTTCATGTTTGCCACCTCGCTCGGCTTTCTCTGGCTACTCGGCCAGCTCATCAGCGCCCCGTGGTTTTTCAACGGACTCGGCGTGGCGACCCAAAATACCGCGCTGGCACTGATCCTGTTCTTCCTCGTCATCCCGGTTTTCACCTTCCCATTCAGCCCTTTGATGAGCCATTTCTCCCGCCAGCATGAATTTGAAGCGGATGCCTACGCCGCCGAACATACGGCTGCCAGCGACCTGACCCGCGCCTTGGTCAAACTGTACGAAGACAACGCCTCAACCCTGACCCCGGACCCCATTCACTCAATGTTCTACGACTCTCACCCGCCTGCCGCAGTACGCATCGCCCACCTGCACTCCTTGCCGGCACGGACGACATGATGGAAGGACGCGTCATTGCCGCCCATGGACGCCAATATCTCGTCGAACTGGCTGATGGTCTCATCCTCCCCTGCTTTACGCGCGGCAAAAAAAGTGATGTCGCCTGTGGTGACCGTGTCAGCATCATGCGTAGCTCGGAAGACCAAGGCGTTATCGAAGCCATCCAACCCCGCACCAGCCTGCTCTACCGTTCAAACGAAGTAAAACAAAAGCTGATCGCCGCCAATGTCGATCAACTGCTTATCGTGGTTGCCACCGAACCAGCTTTTTCCGACGACCTCATCACCCGCGCCCTGATTGCTGCCGAGAGTGAGGAAATCGAACCCGTGATCATCCTCAACAAATGTGACCTCACCGACAAGCTGGCCGCCGCACGCGAGCGTCTGACGCTGTTTTCAAACATCGGCTACCGGGTAATCGAACTCTCCGCGCGCGACCATGCTGAAGACCTACGCCCCGAACTCGCTGGCGTGACCAGCGTACTGGTTGGCCAATCGGGCATGGGCAAATCAACGCTGGTCAATGCCCTCGCCCCGGAAGCCAAAGCCGCCACCCGCGAAATCTCACTAGCGCTTGACTCCGGCAAACACACCACCACTCACGCCACGCTCTACCACCTGAATACCGACAGTCATCTAATTGACTCACCCGGTTTACAGGAATTTGGGCTGGGCCATCTTGACCGGCAGGAAATCGAACAGGCCTTCCCTGAATTTCGCCCATATCTCGGTCAGTGCCGCTTCCGCGACTGTCACCACAACAAAGAACCCGACTGTGCGCTGACTGCTGCGGTGCACAGCGGAAAAATCGATAAAAAGCGTTTCGATGCCTACCACCGCATCATAGGTAACCAGCGCGATAGCTAAATCGGTTCAAGCAGGTTTAAACTGACAAAATTGTCAGTAGCATTATTTGTTGCAGACGCGGATAATTGCATTTGCATCGCGACCAGCGAGCGACAAAGGGAGAGAGCATGGCTGCAGGCCAGCCCACGATTTTGATTGTCGATGACACACCGGAAAATCTCAGTGTTCTGGGTGAGTTACTACAGACGAACTATCGCGTTCGCGCCGCCAACTCAGGCCGTCGCGCCCTGCAGATCGCTCACGGAAAACCCGCCCCCGATCTAATTCTGCTTGATGTCATGATGCCGGAAATGGACGGCTACGAAGTACTCGCCCAATTACGTGCCGACCCGGCGACGCATCATATTCCGGTGATTTTCGTCACCGCGATGGACAGCACTGAAGACGAAGAACATGGCCTGACTTGCGGCGCAGTCGACTACATCACAAAGCCGATCCGCCCAGCCATTGTCCTGGCCCGCGTTCGCACCCAGCTTGAAGTGAAACAAGCCCGTGATTTTCTGCGCGACCAAAACAGTTTTCTCGAAGCAGAAGTCGTTCGCCGGATGGGTGAAAACCAACTGATCCAGCAGGTCAGCATTCACGCACTCGCCCGCCTGGCTGAAACCCGCGACCCCGAAACCGGCAACCACCTGCGCCGGACGCAAGAATACGTCCGTACGCTGGCCAAACACTTGCAAGACCACCCACGTTTTGCAGCCTACCTCGACAACCACACCATTGATGCGCTGGCCAAGTCAGCACCGCTCCACGATATCGGCAAAGTGGGCATTCCTGACCATATTCTGCTCAAGCCCGGAAAATTGACGGCTGACGAATTTACGATCATGAAAACCCATGCCGAGTTGGGCAGCAACGCCATTGCGCAGGCTGAAGCCGATGCTGAAAAGCCAGTTGAATTTCTCGCCATTGCAAAAGAGATTGCCCATTACCACCATGAAAAATGGGATGGCAGTGGCTACCCCTGTGGGCTTTCCGGAGACAACATTCCGATTTCCGCCCGCCTGATGGCGCTGGCCGATGTCTTTGATGCCCTGATCTGCGTCCGGGTATACAAACCTGCCATGCCATTCGAACAAGCCCGTGACATCATTCTTCAAGGTAGTGGCGCTCACTTTGATCCAGACATTGTTGCGGCCTTTGTCAGCGAAGGCGAAACTTTCCTCCGCATCGCCAAAGCGTATGCTGAGTAAGGAAAAGAGCAGCCTTCAAGAGAATCAAAAAACAGGGCCACACGAAAGCCCGCATCAGCACTTTGCCCACGGCGTTTTTCTGGTTGTTGTGCCTTACCTTGTGTTGGCTGCATTGTGGATATTGATTTCTGACCGCCTGACTGCCTACTTTTTCCCTGACCCAGTCCAATACACTTTAGTCAGCACCTTGAAAGGCTGGTTTTTTGTCGCCGTCACCGGTGGCTTACTGACCATTCTGCTCCAGCGCCTCCTGCGGCGGATTCAGCTACAGCACACTGCAAAAATTCAGGCCATTCTGGCCACATCAAATACGCTGACAACGCTTGAAAACGAACGCACTCAATTACGCGCCCTACTCGACAACATCCCCGATCTAGTTTGGCTAAAAGATCCTGATGGCGTCTATCTGCTTTGCAATAAGCGCTTTGAAGATTTTTTTGGCGCAACCGAAATACAGATTACCGGCAAGACTGACTTTGATTTTGTCCCCGCCGAACTAGCCGAGTCTTTCCGCAAAAATGACCTTGCTGCGATACAGGCCAACGGCAACCGTAGCAACGAAGAATGGGTGACTTTCGCCAACGATGGCCATCGCGAACGCCTACTGACGACAAAAACGCCCATCCATGACAGTCGTGGCAAGCTCTACGGCGTACTGGGTGTCGGCCGCGATGTGACGCAATTACTCGAATATCAGGAACGCTTCTCGGTGGCCTTCAACGCCAGCCCTGCGGCGATCTCAATCACCAGCGCCGACAGCGGCCAATTCATCGACATCAACAAGCGCTATGCCGAGATGCTGGGCTGGAACAAAGCCGAACTCCAAGG
>CAYRBE010000019.1:6285-14815 GCA_964422345.1 uncultured Dechloromonas sp. | reverse complement strand
AAGCACGCCTAGCCATCGCTTTCCGGGCGGCGCCGGTCGCTGCCTGTATTACCAATCTAGAAAATGGCACGCTGGTCGATGTCAACGAACGGCTAACCCAGGAATACGGCTGGACGCGTGAAGCACTAATCGGCAAAACGACACTCGAAGCGGGCTTATGGGGAAGCGAAGCCGACCGCCAGCGGATGATCGAGATTATCAAACGTGATGGCCGGATATTCGATTTCGAAAGCGTTGGTGTTAGTCGCGATGGACGACGGCGAGAAATCAGCATCTCTGCCGAAATCGTCCAGATCGACGATACCCCGCACTTGGTCGTGTACATTCTCGATATTTCGGAGCGCCTCGCAGCAGCCGCAGAACTAGCTGAGCATCGGACGCACCTTGAGGAACTGGTCAATCAACGGACGGCCGAACTCGCCGTCGCCATGACTGCAGCAGAACAGGCAAATCATGCCAAGAGCGCATTTCTGGCCAATATGAGCCACGAGATACGGACGCCGATGAATGCAATCATCGGCCTGACGCATCTGGCCGAACGCGAAATCAAAGATCCCAAACAACTGGATCGACTCAACAAGATCGGTGACTCGGCGCATCATCTTCTGGCCATCATCAACCAGATTCTCGATATTTCAAAAATTGAAGCGGGCAAATTAACGCTTGAGCCAAGCGACTTTTCGCTCGCCCGTCTGGTCGAAAACAGTTTTGAAATGGTGCTCGACACCTTGCGCTCGCGTGGCCTGAGTTGCCAGAGCGAAATTGACCCGGCGCTGCCCCGCATTCTTCATGGTGACCCGCTACGCCTTGGGCAAATTTTGCTCAACTTCCTGTCCAACGCGGCCAAGTTTACCGAACGGGGAAGCATTTCTGTTTCTATTACCCAAGTCGAGATCAGGGAGCAAGGCCGCTTAGTCCGCTTTGCCGTGACCGATACCGGGATTGGTATCCCGGCTGACCAGCAGTCTCGTATTTTTAACGCCTTCGAGCAGGCGGATGACTCAACCACCCGCCGTTACGGTGGAACGGGGCTGGGGCTGGCCATCGCGCGTCGCTTGGCGCAGATGATGGGCGGCGAATGTGGCCTGAGCAGTACGCCGGGGCTAGGTAGCACTTTCTGGTTTACCGCGCTGCTTGGTGAACAACGCTCAGATTTAGCGGAACCTGACCGCGCTTTGCAGTCGAATGAGGTCGAACAATTACTCAGCAACAGAAGCCAGAAAACCCGGATTTTGCTGGTCGAAGATAACTTGATCAATCAGGAAGTCGCACTCGAATTGCTCCGTGAGGCGGGCCTCGAAGTTGATCTTGCAGTCAATGGCCAACAGGCAGTTGATCTGTTTAGCACACAAAGCTACGACCTGATTCTGATGGACATGCAAATGCCGGTGATGGATGGCATTGCCGCCACCCGCGCCATTCGCCAAACCCCGCAAGGCCAATCCATACCCATACTGGCGATGACCGCCAATGCCTTTGGTGAAGATCGCAAGCGCTGCCTTGAAGCAGGGATGAATGATCACGTTGCCAAGCCGGTTGATCCAGCCAACCTTTACGCCATGCTGGTCAAATGGCTACCGGCATCGGGCGACAACCCTGCGCCCGTAAGCCCCCCGGAAAAATCGCAGCCTCCTGCACCAACGACCCAAAGTGAATTGATTCAAGCCATTGCCCGCCTCCCCCAAATTGATGTCGCCACCGGCCTGCTGGCTGTGCGTGGCCGCGAAGCGAGCTATTTGCGCCTCCTGAAATCATTTGTCGAGCAACATGCAAAGGACTCACTGCTGATTGAACAGGCACTGGCTAACAAGCTGCTCCCTGATGCCATACGTCACGCTCATTCGCTCAAAGGTGCGGCCGCCACGCTCGGCCTGACCGGCATTCAAGAGGCCGCTTTTGCCGTTGAAAAAGCTTTGCGCGAAATTGAAAAAACCAATGAAAACAGCAGCGAAAACACCATCAACAGCGCCAGCGACACCGAAGCACTGAGAGCCGCACTTGCGACTCAGACCCAAGACACGATAGCGGCACTCAGCCCCTTGCTTGCCCAGGCCCCCGAAAAACAAAAATGAACCTGACTCCTTTAACCACACTGGCTGACATCATGTCGCGCAACGTGCGCAGCGTCCCGGCCAGCACCACCTTCCAAATCGCTGCCGAAATGATGGCGCGTGAACGGATTTCCAGTCTGGTGATTGAGGACGATGGCGTCAGCCGGGGGATTGTGACCGAGGTTAATATTTTGCGTGCCGTCCATGAACGCTGCCCGGGCGAAACCCCGGTGGGCCAGATCATGTCGTCACCGCTGATTACCGCTTCCCCCACACTCGATCTGATCAGTGCACGGGAATTGGTTGAAAGCCGCAACATTCGCCATTTGGTCGTCGTTGACGAGGCGGGAAAAACAATCGGCATCGTCAGCGAAACAAATTTCCGGCTGGCTATCGGGGGTGCAGTTTTCCGCCATATCCGGACACTGGAAGGGGTGATGGAGCGCAAGATTCCGCAACTCCCACCAACGGCTTCCGTTGCCACGGCTGTAGCCCACATGCTGGAACATCAGGCCGATTACCTGATTATTAGCGATGGCATTCACCCACTAGGCATTCTGACAGAACGGGATATTCCCCGCCTTTTGCCGAACTGCCCGGAACCTGAGTTAGTGCCGCTCTCTCAGGCAATGAGTGCACCATTACTGAGCATTTCGGTGGACGAATCGGTCACTGCAGCACTCGAACTGATGAACCTGCACCACCTGCGCCACATTGCTGTCGTTGACGCGCAGGGTAAATTGGTTGGCGTCGTCAGTCAGCACCGGCTATTCGAACAACTGGCCTTGCATCAGTTGGAATCTGCGCTCTATACAGCCGAAAAAGAGCGCCAGAACCGGCGCCTTGAAACCCACCTCCACCAAGCCCTGCAAGCGGCAGGTGCAGGCGTCTGGGAATATCATCACGACACTGACCAGCACGAGATTACCGAGGGCTGCAGTACCTTGTTGGGCTACCCGGCCAACAGCGGGCCACAAGGCAGGCAGAGTTGGCAGTCTTTCATTCACCCTGAAGACCTACCCCAACTGAATGCTACGGTGCACAGCCTGGAAACGGCAAAAACCAGCCACAGCGCCTTGGAATACCGGATGCGCCACCAGAATGGCAGCTGGATCTGGGTTGAAGACCGGGGCTATATCATCGAACGCCACCCGGATGGCCGGCCAAAAATCACCACTGGCATTCTGACCGACATTTCGGCTCGCCACCAAAAAGAGGCGGCACTCCAACGCCAAAACCGGACGCTGCGCTTGATGAGCGCAATCAGTCAGGCAATGACCCGACATACTAGCGAATCCGACATTTTCAATGCCATTTGTCAGGCTGCAGTTGCCGACGGTGGCTACAAAATCTCCTGGATCGGCGCTGCCACTGATTCATCTGAAGGGCCCATCCAGCTGCTGGCTCAAGCTGGGTTCCCTGATGCCTGCCTGAATGCAATTCGCCTTCAGGGCACCGCCACCATGATCAGTTCCGGGCCCACGGCTCAAACAGTCAAAACCCGGCAGCCAACACTCATCCGCGATCTACTGACCGAGCCATCATTTGCCCCGTGGCGGGACCACGCACTAAGCAACGGCTACCAATCCGCGGCCGCATTGCCGATCTTTATCGAAACCGAGCTTTTTGGCACCCTTACCCTTTACGCCACGGAACCAGACGCTTTCGATGAAGGCGAACTTGCGCTACTTGAAAACATTTGCACCGAACTCGGCCTCGCCATCAGCCACCTGCGCTCGCGTGCCGCGCTGGCGCTCAGCGAAGCCAATCTACTTGCAGCTCAACGGATTGCCCGGATCGGCCACTATCAGTTTTCCCCGACGAGCAATGCTTGGACGAGCTCAGCGGTACTCAATGAAATTTTTGGCATCACCCCGACATCCGACCATACGGCTGACGGCTGGATCAATCTGATTCACCCTGATGACCGCGAACGCATGGCGCGCTATCTCGCAGAGGAAATCATTGAGCGCAAACAGCCTTTTGATAATGTTTATCGCATCGTTCGTCCTCAAGATGGCGAACAGCGCTGGGTGCACGGCAAGGGCGACATCACACTAACTCCAAGCGGTGAAGTAGCCCACCTGTTTGGCACAATTCAGGACATCACCGAGAGCAAGCAACTGGAACACCGGCTGCGTGAAAGCACAGCCGCACTTCAGGAGGCGCAGGCCATTTCGCAACTCGGCAACTGGCGACAGGACCTCTCATCAGGTCTGATAGGCGGCAGCGATGAAGCGAAAAAAATCCTCGGTCTACAATTGCGTGAAAACGCCCTGACGCAAGCTGAATTTCTCACTATCGTTCACCCGGACGACCGTAGCCTGGTCAACCAGACCTGGCAAAGCATCCTGAACGATCAATCCGACCGTGACTTTGAGTTTCGGATCGTCGTTGCCGAAATCGTCCATTGGGTGCGCGGTAGAGCCAAAATTCATTACGACGGCACAGGCCAAGCCAGCACCATCATCGGTACAATTCAGGACATCACCGAACGCCATGAAGCAGAAGCGCAGGTCGGCAAACTGACCCTTGCCATCGAGCAAAGCCCGCACAGTATTGTCATCACCAACACGCGGGGTGAAATTGAATACGTTAACGAAGCCTTTATCGCTCACTCTGGTTATAGCCGCGAAGAAGCCATCGGCCAAAATCCGAAAATACTGCACTCCAACCTGACCCCCGCCACCACCTACAAGGATTTATGGGCAACGCTGGGGCGTGGTGAAATCTGGCGCGGCGAATTCACCAACCGGCGCAAAGACGGCACGGTTTATGAAGAATTTGCCATCATATCGCCAGTGCGTCAGGCCAATAGCGAGGTCACGCACTATCTCGCGATCAAGGAAGACATCACTGAAAAGAAGGCCACCCGGCTTGAGCTTGAGCAATACCGCCAGCAACTGGAGTCATTGGTGGCTGAGCGCACCGCTGAACTGCATCTGGCCAAAGACGAGGCCGAATCAGCCAACCGCGCAAAGAGCGCCTTCCTGGCCAATATGAGCCACGAGATCCGCACGCCGATGAACGCCATCATGGGGCTGACCCACATTGCCTTGCAGGACAGCACGAGCCAAGCCCAGCGTGAGCGACTGAATAAGGTGGCTGATGCAGCGCAACATCTGCTCTCCATCATCAATGACATCCTCGACATATCAAAAATCGAAGCCGGCAAATTAAGCCTAGAAGAAACCACTTTTTCCATCGAGCAAGGCTTAGCCAAAGCAGTCCAGTTGATCAGTGACAAAGCAGCCAGCAAACAACTGCGCCTCTCCCAGAAGATCGACCCGGCGCTGCCACTAGCATTAAGAGGCGACCCCTTGCGAATTCAGCAAGTCTTGGTCAATTTCCTTTCTAACGCGGTCAAATTTACCGAGCAGGGTGAAATTGAACTCTCGGTTGCATTACAAGAAGATGAAGGCGAAACCCTACTCGTCCGCTATGCCGTTCGAGATACCGGCATTGGCCTTTCTGATGAAATGAAGACCCGCCTGTTCAAAGCATTTGAGCAGGCTGATTCATCGACTACCCGGCGCTACGGTGGCACAGGCCTCGGACTGGCAATCAGCCGCCGGCTGGCGGAAGCCATGCAGGGCGAAATTGGGGTCGATAGCACACCCAACGGTGGCAGCACTTTCTGGTTCACCGCCCGACTGGGTTTAGCCAACGCCGCGCTGGGCAATACCCAGATCACCACCGATCAGATCATCCAGTTCCTGCCGGGAACTCAGGTTTTATTGGTCGAAGACAACGCGATCAATGAAGAAGTCGCCAGCGCGATGCTCCATGAAGCCGGACTCAGCGTTGATATTGCCCGCAATGGTCTGGAAGCCGTAAACAAAGCCGGCGCGCAGCATTACGCATTGGTGTTGATGGACATGCAAATGCCGGTCATGGACGGCCTTGAGGCGACCCGGCAAATCCGCCAACTTCCCAACTGGGCGGATATTCCGATTCTGGCAATGACCGCCAACGTGTTTGCTGACGACCGCAAGAGTTGCGTCGATGCCGGCATGAATGGGCATGTCGCCAAGCCAGTCAATCCGAACACGCTACTCACCGAGCTTGCCAAATGGCTCCCCACAGCCAAGGCGCCAGAAGCAAACCTCGCGGCCAAAGCGCCAGCCAGCGATGAAGAAAAACGTCAGGCGCTGAGCAGCATACCGGGTCTCGATGCTGCGACCGGTCTACTTTCGGTACGCGGCAAAATCAACAGTTACAGCCGCTTGCTCGGCAAATTCATCAGCAATCACCAAGCAGATTTTTCATTGATTCGCCAACAAATTGCAACCCAAAACCACCACGATGCACGTCGACTAGCGCATTCGCTCAAAGGGGCATCCGGCGCACTAGGGGCAGTCACAGTGCAGGCACAAGCAGCCGCACTGGAAGCGGCAATTCAGGAAAAACTACCCGTAGGTGAGCTAACCGCCTTGATCAACCAAACGGAACAGTCCTACCAGGAACTTTCAGCACGGATTATTTCGTACCTGGGCAGCCCGCCAGCCAGCCAGGCGCTAATACCTGAACTCCGGCGTCAGCTGCAGGCGGGCGACATCAAGGTACAAAAATTATTGAACCAGCAAACAGGCGAAATCCGAATATTGCTCGGTGAGGCTTATGATCCTTTTGAACGCATGATTTCAAACTTTGATTTTGAATCCGCCCTGGCCCTGCTTGAGCAAACCAAAACACCGGAAAACCAAGATGCATCAGTCTGAACACGAAGTCCATCCGCAAGGTGGCTGGTATCTCCCGGCACTGATCATCATTGCGCTACTGCTGGGCGGCGGAGGCTACCTGCTCTATCAGGCCGAATCAAAACAACAGCTCACCCAGATCAGCGAACAGTTGGCCGCAGTGGCTGAGCTGAAATCACGCCAGATCCGTGACTGGCGCGAAGGTACCCTGACTAATGGGAAGGTGCTCGCCAACAACCCCCAACTGATTGCTACGGTGGACGCCCTAATTAGGGGAAAAACCGATGACACCACGGCAGAACAGAGCCTGCGCCAGCATTTTCAGTCACTCAAAGACAACTATGACTATCAGGACATCCAGATTCTGGATAAGGAAAACCGGCGACATTTCAGCCTGAGCGAGAACCCGACGGACTATCACACGTTAGAAGTTGAAGCGATCAATCAAAGCAACTGGAGCGGGCGGGTCATGATGACCGATCTGCATCTCGACCCGAAATCCAACAAGGCTCATATCGATCTGATTGTGCCATTGCAGACGATGGATGCAGCCAACCGTCCGGCCCGCAGGGTTGGTACCATCATCATCCAAATTAACGCTGCGACTTATCTCTTCCCGGCATTGCAATCCTGGCCGATTCCAAGCAAAACAGCAGAAACTTTACTGGCTCGACGCGATGGTGATGAAGTCCTGTTTCTGAATGACGTTCGCAACCATAGCGACACTGCACTCAAGCTACGCATCCCTAAAACAAAAACTGACGTTCCCACCGTCATGGCTATTTTTGGTGGAGTTGAGGGTTTTGTAGAAGGCAAAGACTACCTTGGCAAGCCCGTTTTGGCTTCAATCCGCACCATTCCTGAAACGCAGTGGTTTCTGGTGGCCAAAATTTCACGCGACGAAGCGCTGGCCAATTGGCGGGCCTCATCCCACCTGATCATTGCCTTAATTGTCGGCCTGATCGCTGCGACCATTACTGCCTTTGGCTTTGTTTACCAGACCCGTGGCCTGCAACGCTATCGCACCATGTTCCATGCCGAGGCCAATCGCCGTGCTGAACAGGCCCGCTTTCAAGTGGCCTTTAATGCCAGCCCACTACCCGCCACGATTGCTCGAATTGACGATGGTCGATTTATCGATGTGAATGAAGCTTTCTTGCGAGACTTTGGCTGGGCCCGAGAAGAAGTCATCGGGCAAACTTCACTCAGTCTTGGGCTATGGAGCATGCCCGAATTACGTCCACTTTTTCTGGATAGTCTAAAAGCCAGCGGCCGCGTACTCAATCACCCAACACGCTGGCTAGACCGTTCCAGCCAGCCGCGTGAAATCGAAATTTCCGCGACACTGATCGAGATTGATGGCAAATCACACATTCTGGCCTTTGCCACCGATGTCACCCAACGCCATAGCACCGAGGCCGAACTTGACCTTTACCGCCAGCGCCTAGAAGCCATGGTTGAAGAGCGCACTTACGAACTCGGCCTGGCCAAGGAGTTGGCAGAACACGCAAGCCGGGCAAAGAGTGCCTTCCTGGCCAATATGAGCCACGAAATCCGCACGCCACTCAACGCAATTATTGGTTTTACCCATCTCACGCTACGCGAAACCACCGAGCCACGTATTCAGAACCGCCTACACCGGGTCACTGACTCGGCCGAGCACCTGCTCAATGTCATTAACGATATTCTCGATATTTCAAAAATTGAAGCAGACAAACTGGTATTGCAAAAAACCGACTTTGCAAGCCAACACGTCATTGAGCGTTCGCTGGCAATCGT
>CAYRBE010000019.1:0-6185 GCA_964422345.1 uncultured Dechloromonas sp. | reverse complement strand
ACAACCACCCGGCGCTACGGTGGCACAGGGCTTGGCCTCGCCATCTGCCAGCAACTGGCCGTGATGATGGATGGTGAAACCGGCGTGGACAGCACACTGGGGCAAGGCAGCACTTTCTGGATAACAGCCCGGCTCGGCCTTGCAAACAAGCTCCCGGATGTTGCGCCGGTGAGCCAGAACAGCGAAGCCGAAATCCTGAAAACACGTCAGGGCGCACGGATATTACTGGTTGAAGATGACCTGCTAAACCGTGAGGTTGCATTAGACCAACTGGCCAATGTCGGCTTCACCGCAGACATTGCCGAAAATGGCCAGATCGCGGTCGAAATGGCAACCCTGAACCACTACGATCTGATCCTTATGGATATGCAAATGCCCGTCATGGGCGGCATTGAAGCTAGCCAGAAGATTCTGGCATTACCGGGTCGATCAACCACCGTCATCGTTGCCATGACTGCCAGCGCATTCAGTGAGGACCGTGCGGCATGTCTTGATGCCGGCATGGTTGACCATCTGGGCAAGCCGGTTGAAATCGCCGCACTCCACGCCATTCTCCTGCACTGGCTACCGATCAGCAATGGCCGGCGCTTGCCATCAGCCCCCGCCTCAGCCCCCGCGTCTATGCCCGTGTCAGTTCCCATTTCGTCCAACATACCCAGCAATAATCGGCCAGATGATCTGAATGCTTTGATCGCACAATTTGCGGCTCAACCGGGATTTAATACCGTCGCAGGACTTGCCTCACTGAATGGCAAGGCAGAAAAATATTTAGGTTTGCTAGAAAAATTTGTCGAACGCCATAGCAATGGCACAGCAGAAATACGCCAAACAGTCGCCGCCAATGACCCGGTGGTTGCCCTGCGTTTGGCTCACACCCTAAAAGGTGCAGCCGGTGCCTTGGGGATTGTCGACATTCAACATGCTGCAGCTGAACTCGAACTCGCCTTTAAAAACAATGAAACCGCCGATGCAATCAGCCACCTGCTCAATGCGCTGCAACAAATCGAAGCGCGACAAATTGAAACGATCAGCCGTATCTTAGGGAAGCATGTAGAAACTGAAAGCACACAGGCAATCGACCCGGCGCAACTTCAACCCTTACTCAAAAAACTATGTGCTTTGTTGGCTGAGGATGACATGCGCAGTAGCGAACTGGCCGAAAACAGTGCAGCACAACTGCACGCCCTACTCGGTAAGGATTACGCACAACTGGTCAAGGCAATCAGTGACTTTGATTTCCCTGCGGCACTGGAGATGATCGAACAAGCCCTGAAGCAACATCCAGAGCTGAGCTGACTCAGAAGCGTATCGCTGCCTCAACCTCATTGCCACGGCCGCGATATTCGAGGCGATCAAAGCTGATCATCCGTGACATAGCGATCCCCCGACCGTGGGTATCAAAGGCGCGCTCTGGACTCATTTCCAGGAAGCCCGACCAATCAAAGCCGGCACCTTGATCAACTATTCGGTAAGTGACTTCATCCGCATTACGCAGCACCAGCAGCTCGGCATAACGCTCGGAAAACTCGGGTAAAGCGAGCAGGCGCTCTATTTCGCTATGCAATGAATCGCTCTCGATGAGCTGGGTCTTCTGCTTATAGCCAATGGCCAGATTACCGTGCTCAACCGCATTGAGCATCAACTCGGACAAACCCAGCACGACCCGGCCCGGCTCCGGTGCCACATTGGCCAACAGAGTAGCAAGATTACGGGCTTCATTTGGCGTACGAAAGCGAAAACGCGCTTCAGTCAGACAAGACAAGGTGCTGCCCTGCCGCTTAACCTCTTCCTCCAGTGCCAAATGACTACGGTAATCCCGCACCGCAGCGGCAACAATAGCGAGCAGTGTTTCGGCAGCGAATGGTTTGGTCAGGTAATAGTAGGCACCGGCCTGCAGCCCGGCGAGCACATCGGCATCAGCGGTCATGCCGGTTTGCATGATCACCGGCACGTTCATCATGTCAGCGCGATTCTTAACCCGGCGCAGTATCTCAATGCCATCCATATCCGGCATCAGACGATCAAGCAGAATGGCATCAAAACGCTGAGGCTGGGCATCAATTGCCGCCCAGGCTGATTCACCAGAATCTGCTTCAACGACCTCATAACCTTCATCTAAAAGGTTTTCCGCCATGACCTCACGGCCAATCGGTTCATCATCCACAACCAGAACACAGGTTTTAGTCACAGCAGGCTTTCGTGCAATTTGCGCCGATCCCGACGGCGGAGTTTTGTGAGAATACACAAACCAGGCAAGAATGAGTATGGACTTTAGTCCAGTTTTAACAAATTACTTTAACCAGCGCACCGCAGCCAAGCCCGCAGCGTGGCCACTGGCGAAGCATCCGGTCAGCAAATAGCCCCCCGTGGGTGCTTCCCAATCGAGCATTTCACCGGCACAAAAAACACCGGGAATATTTTTCAGCATCAATCCAGAATCCAAGGTTTCAAACATCACGCCACCGGCAGTGCTAATCGCCTCATCAATCGGACGCGTAGCGATCACCGGCAATGGAAAAGCCTTGATTCTTGCCGCCAACTCGACTGCTACGGTGCACTCGCCAAAAGAGCAAAATTCCCGCAACAAACTTGCTTTCCCCCCAATTAAACCGATCCGCCGCCGCAAGTGATTGGCCAGCGAATCCCGCCCCTGCGGCTGCGACAACTCTGATGTTAAACGTTCAAGGCTACGCCCCGGCGCAAGATCAAGGGTGAGTTCGGCTTTGCCGTCACGTATCAGGGCATCTCTCAACGCTGCCGACATCGCGTAAATCAAGCCGCCTTCAATACCTGTTGCCGTAATATTGAATTCACCTTGCTGCGTATGAGCACCAACGCTGGCGATCACCGACTTAACCGGCTCACCAGCAAAACGTTCGCTGAAATACTTACTCCAGGCGACATCAAACCCGCAGTTAGCCGGCTTAAGCGGTGCAATTTCAACTCCGCGCTGACGCAAGATCGACACCCAGGCACCATCCGACCCCAGCTTGGCCCAGCTACCGCCACCCAGTGCCAACACCACCGCATCAGCCTGAACATCAATCTCTCCGCTCTGCGTGGCAAAACGCAAAGCGCCCGCCTCGGACCAGCCCAACCAACGATGGCGGACATGGAATTGCACCTTTTGTTGGCGCAGGCGATGCAGCCAGGCACGCAGCAAGGGTGCCGCCTTCATCTCGGTGGGAAAAACCCGCCCCGAGGTGCCAACAAAGGTTTCGATCCCGAGATTGTGAATCCACTGGCGCAAGGCATCCGGGCCAAAAGCATCAAGTAGCGGCGAGATATGGTCGGTACGTTCGCGGTAGCGTTGCTTGAATGCAGCAAGCGGCTCAGCGTGGGTAATATTCATCCCGCCCTTACCGGCCATCAAAAATTTGCGGCCAACCGAAGGCATGGCATCAAAAACAGCAACCTCAAGACCCGCAGCAGCAACTGTTTCAGCCGCCATCAAACCGGCCGGACCACCGCCGATGATCGCCACCCCCTGCATCAGGCAGCCCCCTCACCGGCGCGTGCAGGATCGAGCAAACCGGCGGGAATGGCTTCTTCATCAAGCGGTGTCACCGTCACCGCGACCTCCGGCTCATCACCACAAGCGCCGAGGATGATGCCGCGCAACGGTGAAATATCAGAAAAATCACGACCGATTGCGACGGTGATATGTTCAGTATTTGGCCACAAATTATTGGTTGGATCAAAATCAACCCAAGTACCGGGAAAACCCGGCGCATAGACGGAGACCCAGGCATGCGAAGCATCGGCCCCGATCAAACGGGGCTTGCCCGGCGGCGGCCGGGTCAGCAAATAACCGCTGACGTAGCGTGCCGGCAAGCCGAGGGCGCGCAGGCAGGCAATCATCAGGTGGGCAAAGTCTTGGCAAACGCCGCGTTTGTTCTTGAGAACTTCGAGAATCGGCGTCGAGACCGTGGTTGCTTCCGGGTCAAACTTGAATTCACGGAAGATTTTCGCCATCAAATTATTTGCCCCGACCAAGACCGGCGTCTCCGGCGGAAAGCAATCAGCAGCGTAATCAGCCAGCTCATGCTTGATGCGAATATGTGGGCTTTCAAACAGGAAACGGCTGGCCTCAAGATCCGCCTGACTGGGGGCTGTCGAGTCATAGATCAGACGGTCGCGCACCGACTCCCAAGCAGGAGATTCTTTCAGGTTGAGCGGCAAATGTGGCATCACTGCAATGGTCATCACCGAACGGATCAGCAAAGCTTCGTGTGGCTGGTCAAACGCCATCCAGCTGACCGGATTACCAAAGGCGTCCTGCCCATCACGCTGCCAATTCGGTTGTGGCACAACCTCAATCTGCTGCGCCTCGATCTGCTGGTAAGCCAAATCGTCACGAGGTGACAGGTGTAATTGCTGCTGCGACAAGGAGACCGGGCTTTCATACTGATAGCTGGTTTCATGCACAACATGATAACGAACGGGGGTCAGCGACATGTCAGAGCGCCATAATCTGCCGGCTAACCTCGCCGACATGAGTGAAATAACGCATCGCTATCCAGTTGGACAGTTCGCTGGCTGCGCCATTCAAGGCATCAAGCAAATTAGCCAGATCGGCACAAGGAGAACACTGGTGGCATTGATTGAATTCGATATTCTCCAGCCGACTGAGGTCAAACTGACGGAGATTTTCCAGGGCGACAGCCAGTTCGTTATCGTGGCGATCACCGAGTTCGCGCGCCATGCGATCAAGGTAACGTGCCAGCACACCACCCTGAAAGATCACACCGTGCGGATTACTGTCATCGAAGACCAGCAGATCAATCACTGGCAGCCATTCCGGCTGCCGTGAATAACGCGAACGATAGGTAATGATCGAATCGGCCAGTTCGAGCAAGGATTCCATGCACCCCGAACCACGCGCTGACTCCATCCGGAGAAAACCTGCCATCGAATGCGACAGGAAGCACAGCCGTTCGAGCCGGCGGCCGATAATCAAAAACCGCCAGCCGTCGTCGCGGGTCATGTTATCCATCGCAAACCCGGTCAGCGACGACGACACGCCGAGCACACGGTCAAGGAAGGCAATCGCTTCGGTCAGGGAGGGGTGCTTCTTTTGCGCCAGCTGCTGCTCACGCTGCAGACGATTGAGCGAATGCCAGTGGTCCAGTGACAGCCGCTCGCGAACGTGAGTGGCCACCCACATCAGACTGCGAATATTGCCGGCCAGACTTCCCGGTTGATCCGGGTCATAAATTGCCTCAAGAAGGACATGCTCACTCCCTTCCTTAACCGGCGCATCTTCCTCCGGCATGGGCAAGATGCCGAGAATTTCTGCCAGTTGCAGCGACGAAACCACCGCCGGAGTTTTCTCCCCACCCGCCTCAACCAAGCGTGACAAGGCAACCCGCAACATCCGGGCGCTGTCGTCAAAACGTTCGGAATAACGCCCCAGCCAGAACAGGTTTTCGACCACCCGCGAACTTAAATTGGCCCCGCCCCGCACCAGATCGCGTACTCCGACCGAGGGTTTGAGCAGGGTGAATTGACTCACTGGCCCCTTACTCAGCACCCAGACATCCTTCGAGGCCCCACCCCGTTGCATCGAAATAATGCGTTCGCCGGCACCGGAAGCAACGCGGGCCAAACCGCCCGGCATCACAGCATAACCTTCGGGCGTCGTCACGGCGTAAGCCCGCAACCCCGCCGGCCGTGCCAACAAGCGGCGCTCATGCGAACGACTCCAGGTCGGCGCTTGCGACAAGGCGACCATTTCCTGAGCAACATAAGCGTGCGGCCGGGCTTCGATCCGGCGCAACATCTCGGCTCTGTCCTCACCCTTCAGTTCGTGACCAAAAATCGGGTGCATGCGCTGGGTCGGGTAGGCCGGCTTGATCACCAGATCGTCAAAATTTTCCCTGACATATTCCAGCGCCGGTTTTTCACCGCACCACCAGGTCGCCACCGAGGGCATGGCAAGTTCTTCACCGAGCAAATGCTGACAAATCGCCGGCAAGAAACCCATCAGTGCGCCGGAGGCGAGCAGGCCGCTACCCAGTGCATTGCCGATCACCACCCGCCCAGCCCGTGCCACGTTGAGCAAAGCGGGAATACCCAGCGCCGATTCGCCGCGCAACTCAAGCGGATCGCAATAATCATCGTCTAGCCGGCGCAAAATAACATGCACCCGCTTCAGGCCACGCAAGGCTTTGAGATAACCCGTC
>CAYRBE010000018.1:17955-19856 GCA_964422345.1 uncultured Dechloromonas sp. | reverse complement strand
GTACCAACCGGCATATCGACAATAATCTGGAATTCGCTTTTGTTATCGAAAGGCAACATTTTCAAAACAACGAGCTGAAAATAAGCCAGCGATACCGAACCGAGAATCAGCAAAACGACACCAATCGCCAGTTTAAAACGCATCGCAGCGCCCCTCACCGGATCGAGAAAGGGGGTCAGTAGCTTGCGGAAGGTATTGTCCAGCTTGGCATCGAGCTTGGATGGCTGATGACCATGCGCCCCCCCCGAAGACTTCATCAATTTCAAAGCCAGCCACGGGGTCACCACAAAGGCTACGGCCAGCGAAATCGCCATGCCCATTGAGGAATTGATCGGAATCGGGCTCATGTACGGCCCCATCAGGCCGGTGACGAAGGCCATCGGCAGCAGGGCAGCGATTACGGTCAGGGTGGCGAGTATGGTCGGACCGCCAACTTCATCAACCGCCGGCGGGATGATCTCGAACAGGCTTTTTTCCGGGTGCAAGCCCTGCCAGCGGTGAATGTTTTCGACCACAACAATCGCGTCATCGACCAGAATACCGATCGAGAAAATCAGCGCGAATAGTGACACCCGGTTCAGCGTAAAGCCCCAGGCCCACGACGCAAACAGCGTTGCCGCCAGAGTCAAAGTTACCGCCACGCCGACTATCACCGCCTCGCGCTTACCCAGTGCAAAGAAGACCAGTAGCACAACGAAAGCCGTGGCAAAAACCAGCTTACCGATCAGCTTTTGCGCCTTTTCGGTGGCGGTTTGACCATAGTTACGCGTCACCGTCACTTCAACCCCTTCCGGGATCACAGTGTTTTTTAGGCTTTCGATGCGGTGCACCGTAGCATTGGCAATATCGGCGGCATTAACACCCGGTTGCTTCGAGATTTGCAGCGTCACTGCCGGAAACTCGCCGTCCTTGTTGCCAAACCAGGCATAGGCCTTGGGCTGGTCGGGGCCATCCTGTACCGTCGCGACATCGCTCATGAATACTGGGTGCCGCTCAGCCGCCATACCACGCACCGCGACGACGAGATTTTTTACATCACTGGCTGATTCAAGGTAGGTTCCAGTTTGAACCAGCACTTCTCGGTTGCCGGCGGTCAGGCTGCCGGAAGACTGCAGGGAATTCGAGACTTTCAGCGCGCCGGCTATATCCTGCGGTGTCACCCCGTAAGCGTTCATCCGCTCGGCATCCATCAGCACCCGAATGGCGTGATCGGGGCCGCCGATGGTGGAGACATCACGCGTTCCCTTGATCCGTTTCAATTCCAACTCGGTGGCGCGGGCAACCTGCTGCAAGTCATAAGCCGAACGCTCAGGATCAGCCGACCAGAAAGTCAGGCCAACAATCGGCACGTCGTCGATGCCGCGCGGCTTGATTACCGGCTCCATGACGCCAAGGTTGGGCGCCAGCCAATCGCGATGCGAATGCACGGTGTCGTAAAGGCGCAGCACAGCATCGTTGTATTTGACCCCAACATCGAACTGCACGGTAATCACCGCCATACCGGGCCGTGACATCGAATAGACATGCTCGACGCCATGCATGCGCGACAAAACCTGCTCAGCCGGACGCGCCACCAGATTCTCGACATCCTTGGCCGAGGCACCAGGAAAAGCGACCAGAATATCGGCCATCGTCACGTCGATCTGAGGCTCTTCCTCGCGTGGCGTGACGATAGTTGCGAACACCCCGAGCAAAAAGGCAACCAGCGCCAACAGCGGCGTCATCCGCGAATTCTGGAAAGCCGCTGCGATTCGCCCGGAGATTCCCAAAGGCGTCGTCGTGTCGTTGCTCATGCTTTATTGCCCCGTCTTTGCGGACGGATTTTTCAGGGCAATCGCCGCCTTGACCGGGTCTGTAACCACCTTGTCGCCGGCAGCCAAGCCAGCCAGGACTTCAATTTC
>CAYRBE010000018.1:14780-17855 GCA_964422345.1 uncultured Dechloromonas sp. | reverse complement strand
GCATCCGCCGTCGGCAATAAATTAACCGCCGTTGCCTCAACCCATTTATTTAATTCTGGAAACTCGACCCGCGCCGTTTTGACCCCGCGCATTTCCCTCAAGCGATATTGCGGAATGCTCGCCGTCACCCGCAAACCACCCGGCGCATAGATCGTAAACAGCGGCTTACCCGGCGTGGCCATATCGCCCGCTTCAGCATGTCGGCGGGCAACCACGCCATTCATCGGTGCCAGAATGCTGGCATGGCTCTGCCCCGCCCCCGCTGCGGCACGATTCGCTGCTGCGGCATCTAGATCGGCTTTGGCCTTGTCGAGTGCGGCAGGGCTCAGAAACTTCTGGGCAACCAGACTTTTGCTGCGCTCGTAATTGGCCTTGGCATTGGCATACAGGGCCTCTGCGCCGCGCGCCGCTTCTTCTGCCTCACGGGCATCGAGGCGCATCAGCAAATCGCCTTTTTTGACGACCTGCCCTGCGTCAGCCTTGACCTCAAGCACCCGCCCGGCCACCTGCGACCCCACAACAGCCTGCTGAATCGCTTCAACCACAGCCTCAGCGGGAAAGCTCAGATCAACTACGTGACGTTGCACCGTCAGGACCGGCAAAGGCTGCGCGGCGACTGCTACGGTGCACAAAGAAAAAAGGGCAAAAATCAGAGTACGCTTCATAAATATTAGAGTACTCTAATTCAGCATCGCAATCAAGCTGCAGGTGGCTGCCAGATGTTGCGGCAACGCGTCTCCTTGATCCACCAGCTGGAAACCGCCCCCAATATTGCCACCACGGTCACTACCAGCACCCCGCTCTGCCAAGTCGCCACGTCATAGACCCGCGCCCCACTAACCATATCGCCCTTCCAGCCAAGATCCATCACCCAGCCGACAAAGGGCTGCAGCAAGGCACCGGCCAAAAAGCCCCCCATATTCGCCACGCTGGTCGACATCCCCGACAGCATCGGAGGATTGACCTCCTTGGCGCATGCCCAAGTCAGACTAAACGCGGCCGTCGACAAGCCCATCAAGGCAAACAAGACATAGGTCACCGTTAAAGGGAGCGCCATGCAGGACAACCAGATCAGCCAGATCAAACCATAAACATGCGAAGCGCCAATCAACACAGGCTTGCGCCGCCCCAGGCGGTCGGACAGCGTGCCAATAAAGAAACAACCGACCGCAAAGCCGCCAAACCAGAGCGAAAGATGCGTCGCAGCCACTGGCCGCGCCATGTCGTGAACCTGCATCAGATAGGGCGTCGCCCACAGACCGGCAAAGGTAAAGAAAGCACCGGACATCCCGGTATTGACCAGAATAGGTGCCCAGGTTGAACGGTTTTTGACCACCGAGATCAAGCTGGAAATGACCACGGTACGATCAAACTTGGGGCGCTGCCCACCAGCTGCTGCAACCGGGCTGTCGCGCACGATCAGCCAGCAAAGCAAACCCAAAATGAGCGAAACCACGCCCACACCGATAAATACACCACGCCAACCTGAAGCTTGCGCCAAGGCTGAAAGCGGTGCCCCCGCAAGTACCGAACCCATATTACCGACCAGCATGCCAATACCAACAATGGTCGCGAAGCGGTTTTCCTCAAACCACACGGCGATCAGTTTGAGCATGGCAATGAAGGTCACCGACACCCCCAGCCCGATCAGCGTCCGGCCAAGCAAGGCCCATTCAAGCGAAGGGGCGAAACCAAACAAAAAGCTGCCCAGCCCGCCGACCACCGCGCCGAGCGCGAGAATCCGCCGGGGGCCGAGGGTGTCGACCAGAATCCCCGTCGGCACCTGCATGATCGTATAAACATAAAAATAACTCGCCGCCAGCACGCCAAGCGAAGCGGCTGTGGTCTGGAATGACGAGGCGAGATCCTGTGCGATCCCAGCCGGGGCAAAGCGCTGGAAAAATGACAGGACATAGGCCAAAGCCACAATGCCGAGGGCCAGCCAGCGGCGGTTCTTTTGTTCGGGGGTTAATACATGCATAGCGCTCTCCGCGTGATATTTTCGTTAAGGCCCCCTTTTCTGGGTGCTCTATATTTCTGGCGGATTTAACCTGCCATTTCAATCAAAAGTGTTTCAATTTCCAAGCGCCCTGCCGCATTGGCCATTGCAATCAAAAAGAAACCCGGCTTAAGCAGAAAATCCTTGTCCGGATTGAACTGCCAATTGCCATTGCGTTCACGCACCGCGAGCAAAACATAACTGGCGCTGCGTAGCTTGAGCGTCCCGAGCGGTTTGGGAATAAAACCAGCGGGCACCGGCACCTCTTCGACCCGCAGATTTTTTTCCGACTTGAGCATTTCATCGAGGAAAGAAACCACGTGCGGCCGGATCATCGCCGAGGCAATCCGCATACCGCCGGTAAAGTCGGGCGAAACGATTGCATCCGCCCCGGCCTTGCGCATTTTTTCGATATTGCGGGTTTCCGAACAACGGGCCACCACGCGCAACTCCGGCTTGAGCTGCTTGGCAGTAATCACAATCATCAGGTTGCGTGAGTCGTCGCCGGTCACCGCAAAGACCCCTTTAGCATCCTCCAGATCGGCTGCGATCAAGATATCGTCATCGCTGGCATCACCATGCAAATAAAGAAAACCGGGATTTTTTTCCTTGTACTCCTCAAGGCGAATCAGGTCTTCATCAATTGCCACAAAGTGATGATTGGTTGCAGCAAGCTCATGCGCAATATTGCGGCCGACCCGGCCATAGCCACAAATAAGGAAATGCCCGTTGAGTTTCTTGATCTGTTTTTCCATACGTTTTCTCCGCAAGTTCCCATTGAGGTCGGTTTCGAGCAAGGCCACCGTCACCACCGAGAACAATAGCGACAAATTACCGGCACCCAAGATGCCGATCACCACGGTCAGAATCCGCGCCGGCTGGTTGCTCGACATGTCAATAATTTCACCGAAACCAATCGTGGCAACGGTAATAAAAGTCATATAGAAGCAGTCAAACCACGAATACTTGCTTTCAGTCAGCACCATATAGCCAACTGTACCCAGCACGTG
This sequence comes from uncultured Dechloromonas sp., assembly GCA_964422345.1. Taxonomy (GTDB): domain Bacteria; phylum Pseudomonadota; class Gammaproteobacteria; order Burkholderiales; family Rhodocyclaceae; genus Azonexus. The sequence continues at coordinate 14,846 of CAYRBE010000018.1, read as the reverse complement.
AACAGCGATCAGCATACCCAGCGCGGCATAAACCAGACGAACGATATACCCGGTCTGGGAAGGACT
>CAYRBE010000018.1:10998-14680 GCA_964422345.1 uncultured Dechloromonas sp. | reverse complement strand
CCTTGAGTATCAAAATACTTGGCCGAAAGTACCCGCAACGGCCGCTTGGGGTCGGTATTGCGAATACTGACCAAAGCTGACAGCAGCACATGTGACGCCGTATTTTTCTTACCCAGATTGCCGTAGAGCATGTGCGAATAAATCGGCAGATACAGCGACTGTGCTTTTACCAACGGCCGGGCATCCTGAGCGAATGCTACGGTGCACAGGGCAAAAATGGCAAAAACCGTGAGCAGCAACTGCCGCCCCCCCAATTGAACATGTTTCATATACGCCCCCTTCACCAGTCAGCGCCATCAAACGGCATCATCGGATGGCCGCGCAGTATCTGCTCCATAAAGATCATGCCGTTACCCGGCTCATCCAGGCGCCCCTCACGAAATATACCGGCAAATACAGTATCTGCAGAGGCTGCCTCTACCAGCACAACCAAGACATCCTTTTCAGCAAAGAACAGTTGCCCGGAACGTATCCGGCTACTTCCCATGCCGCGCGCGTGGTGGTGGGAGATCGACAACACGCCGGGAAACTCAACAAAACGCTCAACCAGCCGCTGCCCTTCACCCGCCAGCACAATTGCCGTCAGCAGTTTTTTCTCGACACCACGTCCGATGTGGCCCAGCACACTCACGATTTTGACCCGACATGTAAACCAAAACGGGCGGCGATTTCATGCGGCACATAGGTCGCCATTTTCTCGATGGGCGACATCCACAAAATGCCCATACCCGGCGTATCCATTTTGGCGCAGACAAAAATCCGCTCAAAAATCTGGTCAGCCAGATCGGATGGCGAAACGATGTAAATCACCTCTTTTTCGGTATTGACCGTTAGCCCGAGGATACCCAGACGTTTTTGCCGAACCCCGGTGCCGTGGGCATGAAAGATAGTCGCGCCATGCGCCCCTGCCTCTTGAGCCGACTGCACCACCATATCAGCATAGCCCCGCTGGACGATCGCCGTAATCAGGATCGAGTCGGTCAGGACAATCATTTCACTCTGGCTCATGCCGCGCTCCTTTTTTTCGTTTTGCGAGTTTTCCAGTCAATCCATAAACCGGCAATCTGCACTGTAATAATCGGCCCCACCGAACAAGTCGCAAGAATTCCGAAACCCTCTGCTGCGCCCACCGCCTCACCCAACCCCACGCCCAAAGCCAACAACAAGGGAACCGTCACCGGCCCTGTTGTCACACCAGCACTATCCCAAGCCAGATTAACCAGCTCCTCACGGGAAAATACGGTCAAAATTAAGGCCAGCACATAAGCCCCGAGCAAAATATTCGCCAGCGACAAGCCAAACAGTATCTTGGCGACCCCAAGCGCCGCACCAATGCCAACGCCGACCGCCACTGCATGCAGCAGCAAACGCTTCTTGAATGCACCATCGGTCAGGTTCTCAACGGTAATTCCCATTGCGTTAAGGGCCGGTTCAGCCACTGTTGCCCCGTAGCCAATACAAAATGCAAACACCATCGTCATGGTCAAACCGAGCACACGCGGATAAAGCGGTGCCGCCCCTGTTTCCCGATGCGGCGAAAAGGCCCAGGGCACATTATTTCCGGCCTGATTACCCAGTTCAACTAATCCGGCAGTCAGGCCAAGATTAAACACCAGCATCCCGACCAATGCAGTCAAAACCCCATAAATAAAGACATCACGCCGCTTCATCCGGTAATTCAGGACAAAACGCTGCACTACGAATAGCAGCAAAACCAGCGGAATAATGGCACGCAAGGCACCGAGCATCTCGACATAAGGCGTTTGGGCATACCACGGCAGCGCGGTCGAAACTGCTGCCTCAACCGGCAAAACCCCTTGCTGATTGAGATAAATCGCCACCCCGAGCACACACATCACCGGAAACAAGGAAGCCAATGTAACGATGCCAAACCCGGACAGTGGATTGCTACCGCGCCCGGCGGCCGAAGCCACCCCGATGCCCAGCGCCAAAACCAGCGGCACGGTGACCGGCCCGGTCGTGATCCCGCCACAATCCCAGGCCAGCGCAATCACATGCTTCAAGGCCGGATCATTTGCGGCATACAGCGTCAACGCCAGGCAGACCGGGACGATCAGCATAACCAGCACCTTGAGCCGCCAAGCATAGCGCAGACGGAGCAAGCCCACCACGACAGCCACCCCGACCCCGGCCGCAACGGCCAACACCAGCCAACTGACATAGGGCCCAAGCAAGGCTTTAAGCAAACCGGCGCGCTCAGCTGAAATCGACGCCCCCGCAGCCTGCAAAGCGCCAATCGCCGGCTCAGCAAAAGTTGCAGCCACCCCAAGCAAGCAACCAAATGAAAGAAGAATCATCGGGCCGCAACGCTGCGGCATCAGGAAGCCGATATTCTCGGCAAACGGCATCAAGCCCCGATTGACCCCCTCCATGAAGAACATCAAACCAAGGATCACCGCACCGATCCCTAGGGCAATCAGTTCCGCCTCATCCAGAGTGGTGCGCAGCGCCAACGCCTGAAAACCAACCAACATCAGCGCCAGCGGCACAACCGCCCGCAATTGTTCAAGAAAGCGAACTGAAACATAAGGCGTCAGCAGACGATGAACATCGACCAAGCGCAGGCGACCTTTGCTGACCGGCGTCGCCCGCTCGATCGCAGTGACATCGTTGTAGCTGATCTGGCGGTGATGGCGACGGATAGCGCCGAGGTACTGCCCGTAGCGCAGTGTTTTTTGTGTCATAAAATGATTAATCGATAACCAGAGGATATTCTCCCACACACCACCCTGCCAAAACCGCAGTAATATCAAGCAAAACATGCAGCGCAGTAGGGGGATGTCATGCAAGCGTTTCTAAAAAAACTGTATATAACTGGCGATTTCTGGGGTGGGCTAGCAGCAATGCTGGTGGCCCTACCCGCCGCCATCGCCTTCGGGGTGACGATTTATTCGGCGATTTCCCCCAGCCATGCGGCGCTTGGCGCACTGGCCGGGATTATCGGCGCGACCATCATTGGTCTGATTGCCTCAACCCTAGGCGGCACTGACCGCCTGATCAGCGCCCCCTGCGCCCCAGCAGCAGCCGTGCTTTCAGCCTTTGCCATTCGGCTCACGCAGGATGGCGTGCCAGAAGGCAATATTATTCTGATGCTGCTCATGCTGGGCATTCTGGCTGGCTGCTTCCAAATGCTGTTCGGTTTTGTCGGTATTGGCCGACTGATCAAATACATCCCCTACCCGGTGGTCAGCGGCTATCTGACCGGCGTGGGCTTGATCATCATCGGTAGCCAGATCACCAAGCTGGTCGGGGCGGCAAGCGGTACGCCGTGGTATCTCAGCCTCATTTCACCCGACTTATGGGACTGGCGAGCTGTCGCCGTCGGTGGCGCGACCATTGCAGCAATGGTGATCGGCCCGACGCTGACGCGCAAATTACCCGGCACGATTATTGGTATTGCGGTCGGCATCGCCTGCTATTTCGGACTGGCACTGCAGGATGCCAGCCTGTTTGATCTGAACAACAACCCGCTGATCATCGGCAAACTCGGTGCCAGCAGTGACGGCTATCTGGCCGAAATTACCGGACGCTGGAATGAGATTGGTGACCTCCGCCTGTCACAGATCGCCGCCCTGATGGGTAGCGCCTTGACGCTCGCTGTCCTGCTTTCAATCGACACCCTGAAAACCTGCGTCGTCCTCGACCAGATGACCCACAGCCG
>CAYRBE010000018.1:0-10898 GCA_964422345.1 uncultured Dechloromonas sp. | reverse complement strand
TTCAAGCATCATAAGGATGAAACCTTGGTCGATCTTGAAGCACGCCTCGAAAAACGCATTTTCAACAGTGGCGAGCGGATTTACTCCTGCGGCGAAGCGGGCGATGCCATCTATATGATCCGCCGTGGCACGGTAAAAATATTTGCCCCCATCGGTGCTGGGCGGACGCGCCACATTTCGACCTATGGCCGGGGTGATTTCTTCGGCGGACTGGCTTTTCTCGACGGCCGACCGCGCGGCAATGACGCCATCGCAGCCAGCGAAGTCGAGTTTTACATCCTCTCCAGAGAACAGTTCAACCTGCTGGCAGATGAACACAAAAAACTCGCCTTCACGCTGATCAGCGCAATATCCCGAACCCTCGCCATGCGGCTACGCCACGCCGATACTGAAATTGCGATGTTGCAGGAATACTGACCCGGTATCACCTATTCTCGATACATAGCGATACAGCATTACGCCAAAAACTCTGATACAGTCAAAAAACATCCTGTCGTGACAGCAAGCTGCTTTGTCGTCACGGCAGAATAAGCCAAAAACAACCATCCCTTAAAGGAGCCTCCCCGATGAAAATCTGTTCCCTGCTATTGATTTCCCTACTCGCCGCACTGCCAAATTTTGCTACTGCACAAGAACCAGCCAAAGCTGTTGTTGTGGCCGAAAAAGCCCCGGGCCAAGCCGCTATCGCTGAAGGCATCGAAGTTCAAGGCGTGATCACCAAGATCAACAAAAAAGACCGCACCGTCACCCTGAAGGGCGCAGAAGGCAAAGAAGTCAGCTTCGTTGCTGGCCCAGAAGTCAAGCGTTTCAATCAAGCCAAGGTCGGCGACATTGTCACCATTACCTTCTTTGAAGCCCTCGGTCTGGAGCTGAAAAAATCCGGCGCTGGTATCCGTGAGCGCAGCGAAAAAACTGAAGTCGTCCGCACCAAGCCGGGCGACCCAGTTGGCGCAGCCATCAGCCACCACGTGACAGTCATTGCTGATGTCACCGCAATCGATGCCGCCACCGGCAAAATCACCCTGCGTGGCCCGAAGCGTACCGCTGAGCTGACCATCAAGGATCCGGAACAACTCAAGGACATCAAGGTAGGCGATCAGGTTGAAGCGCGCTACGTTGAAGCGACTGTTGTTACCCTGACCCCAGGCAAGAAGAAGTAATTTGCACGTTCGAGGGGAAACCCCTCGCTTCGAACCCAGCTGGCGATTACCCGGCCGTTTGACCCAATCTAGCAGCCCACGGGCTGCTTTATTTTTGCCTAAATTCGGCCGTGCACCGTAGCACCAACGATTGATTCCATTACCAAAGAAATCATCCGTAAAGCACTTACCAGTCCGAAGCCAGATATATAAAGCAATCTAGGCCCCCCTCCGCCACTAGACAATCGCAGGATGTGAGAATTTACCGATTTCTCCAATGCACAAAGCGCCACCAAGCAAATCCATGCAACCATATCGATTTGAACCTATAATATCGTTTATATCGATTTTACAGTTGGTGCAAAATGGATCTACTCACCCCTGCCGAAGCTGCGGAAAAACTTAAAGTTTCTCCGATCACCCTGAGAAAATGGGCAGACTCCGGGCTCATTGAGGCCCGGGTGACTATGGGCGGGCATCGGCGCTACCTGGCCGGCGAAGTGGCGCGCCTGGCTACAAAACAACACAGCCGCAGTGAACAGGAACTCAAAATCCTGATTGTCGATGACGACCCCATGATGATTGAGCTGATGCGTGACTTCCTTCAGGAATCCGGGCATCGCCTCAGCATAGAAATCGCCCTCGACGGTTTTGATGCTGGCCGCAAACTGGTCACCTTCGAACCCCAACTTATGTTTCTTGATCTCATGATGCCGGGGCTGGATGGTTTCGAAGTCTGCCGCCGGGTAATGGCGGCTAATCTCCCTGGCCGGACAAGAGTTATCGCCATGACCGGCTATCCCACAGAAGAAAACATTGCCCGCATCCTGGCAGAAGGCGCTGAAGCCTGCCTAGCAAAACCCGTCAGCCGCAGCACCCTGATCAGCATTATTGACCAGCACGTATCGACAGCGAGCAATCGACCGAATGCTGCCTGACCATTCTCCGATAGGAGTCTCCATGAGCCAACCACCCCGTATTCTGGTTGTCGAAGACGATCCGTTTCTGCGCCAGTTGATCACAGACCAACTTTGCGAGGCTGGCTATACCATCCTGACTGCGGAGGATGGCGCCCATGCTTTAAGGGTTCTGGATAAACAGACAGCCGATGTAGTGATCTCAGACATTTTTATGCCCAACATGGAGGGCATTGAAATGATCCGCACACTGAGAGAAAAAATTCCCGGCTTACCAATTTTCGCCACAAGCGGCGGCACCCACCTGATGGATAAAGATGTCATCCTGTCAGTAGCACGAAGATTCGGGGCCAATGAGTCCTTCACCAAGCCCTTGGACATGCCGAGCATTCTGTCCAAGCTAAAAGAATATGTCGGCATAGCGGATCAAAAAGAAACCACCCAACATTCCACTACCGAACAAACAGCAAGTGCCTTTTGGCATACATCCGAAACCGAGACCACTAGCACCACTTCCAAACCGGGGGTGGCGCGGGAAATCTCAGCTGTTTTTGACAACGTACCGGACGGCCTGTTTCTTTTAGTGCGTTCCCCCAACGGAATCTGGCGGATCACCAGCAGTAACCGGACCGCAACGGAACTGTTCGGCATCCCTAGCGACGAAATGGCGGGAATGACCCTGGACGACATTTTCGGTGTTGAGGCCATCACTCGTGATGGCGTACCGCTACCAGAGATCTGCCGCGAAACGGCAGTTCCGGTCGAGGAGGAAAAATATCTGGCCGCCCGCCGGGATGACTACTGGGTAGACTTCAACTGGTGGCATCTCAAGTTCGTCCCGATTCCCGACGAAAATGGTCAGATCGACGAAGTGGCAGGGATTTGCCAGATCGTCACCGAAAGCCGCCAGATGCGTGAATCATTGAAGCAATTCACCAGCGCAATTTCTCAGGCCAGCAGCATCATTGCTATCGTCGAGCTTGACGGCACGATCGACTTTATCAATCCCGCCTTTGAAGAAACGGTCGGCGTATCCTCCGAAGCGGCGGCCGGTCACAGCATATTCCAGTTCTGCATGCCGCCGGATGCCCAGCACCTCTATGCACCCATGATCGATGCCATGGCCAGACTTGAGCCCTGGCAAGGGGATCTTCCCAGTAAAAACCGTACCGGTTCGATTAACTGGAAAAATGTCCGTATCTCGCCCATTACCAACGAAAAAGGCTACGCTGACCGCTACCTGTTGATCAAGGAAGACATTACCGAAAAACGGCAAATTGAAAGCCAGTTACGCCTAGCCAGCCGTGTGCTAGACACCACTGATGCCGGAGTCATCATTACCAACCCGAAAGGGATTATCGAGTCAGTCAATCCCGGTTTCACAAAAATTACCGGTTACAACATGGAAGAAGCCATAGGCAAACCGCCGGGTTTCCTTCAGTCCGGCGCCCACAGCAAACAGTTCTACGGAGAGTTCTGGCAACAACTTGCCAGCGCGGGTCACTGGAGTGGTGAATTTATCAACCAGCGGAAGGGTGGTGAAATAATCGTTTGCAGCATGTCAATTTCTGCCCTCTATGCACCAGATGGCATCCTGACCCACTACGTCGGGGTTTTTTCCGACATCACCAAGCTCAAGGATTCACAGCAACGCCTGAATAACCTCGCCAATTACGACACACTCACCGGCCTACCCAACCGCCATCACTTTCTTGAAAGACTGAACCGCTCTTTCCAAAGAGCCAAACGCTCCGAAAACAATGTGGCACTGATGTATTTAGACCTTGACCACTTTAAATCAGTCAACGACACCCTCGGCCACACCGCTGGAGACATCCTGCTCAAGGAAGTCAGCGGCCGTATCCTGCAACAGTTGCGCGACGAGGACACCCTGGCACGCCTCGGGGGTGATGAATTTGTCGTCATCCTGGAAGGCGTAGCCGACCCCGAGTGCATCTCCATTATTGCCGAACGTATCATCTGCGACATACGGCGCCCATTTCTCATTAAAAAACAGGATGTATATATCGGCTGCAGTATCGGCATCGCTTTCTTTCCCAAGGATGCTGAGGATGCCGACACCCTGCTGCGCAATGCTGATCTGGCACTCTATCGGGCAAAGGACGAGGGACGTAACTGCTATCAGATTTACGCCAGCGAGCTGAACGAAAAAGCGCACCAGCGTTATCTCATCGAGACTCGGTTACGCAAGGCTGTCGCGCAAGGTGAGCTATTTATGGTTTATCAGCCCCAATTTAACGCGGTCGACCATCACCTTATCGGTGCAGAGGCTCTGCTCCGCTGGAACAATCCCGAGATGGGCTTTATCTCACCGGCTGTGTTTATACCCATCGCCGAGCAAACCGGTCTCATTATCCCAATCAGTTTGTGGATCATTGAGCAGGTCTGCCGAATGCAAAAACAGATCATCGAACAAGGCATCCAGCCGACCCGAGTGGCTATAAACATTTCCCCGGTCCAGTTCAAGAAACTGGACGTGGTAGCGTCCTTCATGAAAATTCTGGAGCAAGAGGGCGTTCCGCCCGACCTCATTGAAATTGAAGTCACCGAGGGCGCCATCATGGTCAATCCCGAAGTTGCCATTGATACGCTAAACCACCTGCGCAGCAAAGGATTCACCATTGCTGTAGACGACTTTGGCACCGGGTATTCCTCACTTGGTTATCTCAAGCGTTTTCCCATCGATAAACTAAAGATCGACCAAACCTTCATCCGCGATTTGGAAACCGACCATGACGATGCTGTAATCGTCTCCGCCATTATTGCCATGTCCCATTTGCTTGGGGTGAAAACACTGGCCGAAGGTGTGGAAACCGACAAACAACTGGAATACCTTATCGACGCCGGCTGCGATGAAATCCAGGGATATTTGCTGGGCAGACCTATGCCAAAAGCAGATTTCATCAATTTTTGCATCAATCACGAACAAGCTAATCAGGAAACAAAGCCATTAGCAACCGGAGGTAAACGACTTCATGGCACCAACAAAGAACCTGCTCATAGTTGACGACAGCAGAGTGTCACGCATGTTAATCCGTCGCCTGGTCGAGGCTCAACGGCCGGACTGGAAGTGCACCGAAGTCGCAAGCGGTGAAGAAGCACTACAAATCGCTCTGGAACAGGTGTTCGATTACGCCACGGTAGACGTCAACATGCCCGGCATGGACGGTATGCAACTCACCAAACATTTCCATGCCGAATGCCCTCAGCTACGGTCCTGCCTGATCACCGCAAACTTTCAGGAGGAAACCCGGCATTTCGCGGAAACCTACAAGACCTGTCTTATCCGCAAACCGATTACAGAAGAAGGCATCGCCAATGCCATCTCTTTCTTTGAGGGGGTGTCATGAGACAACTCGACGAGCTGGAAATTGATGCCCTCAAGGAAATCCTCAACATCGGCATCGGCCACGCTGCAGAAAGTTTTTCACAGACAATTTGCTCCCCCGTCCGCCTATCGGTTCCCTCCCTGGAAATCTACTACGGCGAAATGGCAAGCAAAGGCATTCTGTCATTGGGTATAAATCTTGGCAGCATGATCAAACAGCGTTTCTACGGTGGCTTTGCCGCCGATGCGATACTGGTTTTTCCCAACGATGCCACGCTGGAACTGGTCCGCCTGATGGTAGGCACGAACATTCAGATCGGCGAACTGCACGAACTTGAACAGGATGCGCTGGTAGAAATCGGCAACATCTTGTTCAACTCCAGTGTTTCAGTCATTTCCGACATGATCGGCGTACCCTTTCAGTCTGGCATGCCCCACTACGAAAGCGGTGAAATTGACAGCCTGCTGGCAGAATTCCACGCTGAGGACGAATGCCTGCTCCTAATGAATGTTGCTTTCCTAGTTGAGCAAATCCAGATTCAAGGCTACATCATGTTTCTCATGAAGGTCGAATCTGTAGAAGTGTTTATCGCTTCAATCAAGAAATATCTCGGCCTGCCAGCATGAGTTCGCCATCCTCAATCAATACGCCCGATGAATTATTGCGAATCGGCTTTGACGCCCTCAATGACGGCATTGCCTTGATCGGTCGCGATGGAAAAATCAGCTTCTGGAACGCTGCACTTGCCCGAATGTCCAGCACTAGCCCTGACATCGCAATCGGTTCTTCATTCGAAGCACTTTTTCCCGACCAGAATGGCGGACGCCTGATCACAGCCATAAAATGGGCTCTGAATAACGGCCTGCCGTCAGTGCTTTCAACAACACTCAACCGGCGGCCCCTGCCATTGCTCTTAAATGGCCACGAAATCAAGCAGTCCATCTATGTTACCCCGCTCGCCAGCCACGAAGGCGAGTCCGGCTGCCTGATCTGCATCCGGGATGTCACAGCTCTGGTGGAAAAAGATTTGCTCTTGCGTACCCGCGCCCAGGAACTGCAAGACTCACTGGAAACCATTGCGCAAGCCAGGGATGCGGCAGAATCGGCAAATCATGCCAAAAGCGCATTTCTGGCTAATATCAGTCACGAATTGCGAACGCCACTCCACGCCATTCTCGGGTTCTCCGATGTGCTGCGCCGCGACCCCACAATCGGCGAACGCCAACTGGAGACCCTGGCCATCATCCACAAGAGCGGAAACCACCTGCTTGGGCTGATCAATGACGTTCTCGAAATCGCCAAGATCGAAGCTGGCAAAGTTGAACTCCAGCCAGCCCCCTTCGATCTGTCGGCTCTGGTCGATGATGTCGTAGAAATGCTGCGCATCCGGGCCGAGGAAAAAGGAATTACCCTCCTGATGGATGCGAGCGCCGACTATCCCCATCACATTGTGGGCGATGAAGCCAAAATCCGTGAGATCCTGATCAATCTACTCTCCAACGCCATCAAGGCCACTGATGTTGGGCAAGTGACTCTCCACATCAACGCTGATAACCAAAACAAAGAACACCTGACAATCGAAGTCGAAGACACCGGCTGCGGCATACACCCGGAAGATCAGGCGCGCATTCTGGAACCTTTTGTACAGGTAGAAAATCAACGCAAACAACAAGGCACTGGTCTTGGACTAGCGATCACCCGCCAATTTGTCGACCTGATGGGTGGCGCGCTGTCACTACGTAGCCTGCCTGGTCAGGGCAGTACTTTCAGAGTGGAGTTCGATGTCGTACCTGCTGCCCCGGAAGACATCCCTCCTCCACCAAGAGTCCAAGGCGAAGTGATCCGCCTGTCACCCAACCAAAAAACCTGCCGCGTCCTGGTCGTGGAAGACCAACCGGAAAACCGTCACCTTCTGACCACACTGCTGGAAGGTGCCGGTTTTTTGGTTCGTCCGGCCAACAATGGCGCGGAAGCTGTCCAGGCTTTTGCCGAATGGCAGCCAGATTTCATCTGGATGGACTGGCGGCTACCCGTCCTTGACGGCATCAAAGCAACTCACCAGATTCGCAGCATGACCGGGGGTGATCAGGTACGGATCGTTGTAGTTACCGCTTCAATTTTCAAGGAAGACGACGAGCAACTGGCCAATGCCGGATTCGATGGCATTGTTCATAAGCCATTCTATCCAGAGCAGATTTTTGAAGTCATGGAGCGCCTGCTCGGGGTCCGCTACGAGCGAGCCCAATCCGGCACCAACCACCAACCCCAGTCTGAACTAACAGTGGACGCCATGGTTTCCCTGCCAGAGCCGCTACGCAAGCAGTTGGCCCATGCGCTCGAACTACTCGATGGAGATGGCATCACTCAGGCAGTAAACGCCATCGCATCACTTGACCCTGAACTGGGTATGACATTACGAAAAAAAACACGCCAGTACGACTATCCAGCGATTCTGGCAGCACTCAGCACCACCCCCAACCTCGATACACCCGACACTAAGCAACTCGGGGGAAAGGCAGCACCATGACGACCACAGAGGGCACACAGCCTCGCCAGGAAATACTGGTGGTGGACGACACCCCAGCCAACCTTGACCTTCTGGTCAACCTTCTCTCCGAAGTCGGCCACAAGGTACGTGCCGCACCAAACGGTCATCTGGCTTTAAACTCAGCACTCTCACACCCGCCCTCCATGTTACTTCTGGATGTCCGCATGCCGGGCATGGACGGCTTTGAACTATGCCGCAAACTCAAGGCGGATGATCGCACCCGCGACATCCCGATCATTTTCATCAGCGGCCAGAACGATGTTGCCGATCGGGTAAAAGGCTTTGAGGCAGGTGGCGTCGACTTCATCGGTAAACCTTTCCAACGCCAGGAGGTCCTGGCCAGAGTTCATGCCCACCTCGCGCTCTACCAGACTCAGATCGAACTCGAACGCCGAGTCAAAGAACGCACCGCCGCCTTGGAGTACAGCCTTAATCAATTACTGAAAACCGAGGAGCGGATTCGGCTGGACAGCGAACAACAGTTCATCTTGCGAGAACTGTTGGAACAAACCCTGATGGGCGCCCCCGTCGAAGACACCTTAGGGCGTTGCCTGGACAAGCTTCTCACGCTTTCCTGGCTCAACATTGAGCCTCGGGGCACGATTTATCTCTACGACAAAAGCCATCAGCAACTACAACTTACTGCCTCCCGTAACCTACCGTCACCCCTCTTATCCACTTGCTCCCAGGTTGCTGCCGGATCATGCCTGTGCGGACTTGCCTTAAGCAGTGGAGAAATCCAGTTTGCCGAGAATAACGACAGCATTTACAAACTAGGATCTTGTGGCATGGCAGGCCATGGTCAATATTGCCTGCCTCTCCTTACCAACGGCGAAGTGGTAGGCGTTCTTTCCCTGCACCTTGCCTCGAACGGACGCCGAGAGGCCGACAAAGAGATCTTCCTTACTGCTGTCGCTGGCACCCTGGCCGGTTACATTGCACGCAAAGCAGGCGAACAAGCCTTGGCCGATCACCAGGCGGCACTCGAAGCCACCATCATCGAACGGACGACAGATCTGACTACCAGCGAGCGACGTACCCGGGCAATTGTGACTACCATGCTCGAAACCGTTATTCAGATCGACCGCCACGGAAGGATACTTTTCGTCAATTTAGCCGCCGAAGAAATGTTTGGCTATACGGAAGACGAAATGCTGGGGCACAACGTCTCCATGCTCATGCCAGAATCCATCGCAGCGGCGCACGATAGCTATATCACTCGCTTCCTCTCCGCCCGCCAGCCCCGCATCATCGGTCAACGTAACGAAATCAAAGGTCGCCGCAAAGACGGCAGTTTATTCCCTGCCGAAATTGCCATTAACGAAATGGTGGATGACCTCGGCAGCACCTTCCTCGGCGTTCTGCGCGACATGACCAGTCAAAAGGAAGCCGAACAGGCGCTCACTAGCGCCCTCGAAAAAGCACATGCCGCGACTGAGGCAAAAAGTAGTTTCCTGGCAAACATGAGCCATGAAATTCGCACCCCCCCTCAATGCCGTGCTCGGACTGGCCAGAATGGGCGTACGGGACTACCGTAACCAAGGCGCTGGCGAACTGTTTGAAAAAGTCCGGAGTTCCGGCAAACATCTGCTGGCCGTGGTGAACGACATTCTCGACTTCTCAAAGATCGAAGCAGGCAAATTCAACATCGAACACACCCCCTTCGCCATCAAGAACACCATCAACAATGTTGTGAACTTTGTTTCTCTAGGGGCAGAGGAAAAGTCTCTGGCCCTAGTCGCCAACACCCCAGCCGACCTGCCTGAATGGGTGACAGGTGATGAGTTAAGGGTGACCCAAATACTCACCAACCTGCTTTCCAATGCGGTCAAATTTACCGACCGTGGTTACGTGACCCTCCGCACAAAACACCATAGCGCAACGATTGATTTCGCCGTGGAGGACAGCGGCACAGGCATGACGGAGGCCCAACTTAAGCACATCTTCCAACCTTTCGAACAAGCCGATAGCTCAATCACCCGAAGCCACGGCGGAACGGGTCTGGGGCTGACGATCAGCCGAAAGCTGGCCCAATTGATGGGCGGCGATATATCGGTACGAAGCACCCCGGGGCAGGGTAGTTGTTTTACCCTCACGCTGCCCTTGCCAGCAACCGACTCTCCAGTCGAAAATCAAACGGAAATCGCTGGTCCTGCCGAAGGGGAATTACGTCTACTCGGTTATTCCATTCTGGCGGCCGATGATGTGGAACTCAACCGCCTGATCTTGGAAGACCTAGTGATCCATGAAGGTGCTTCCATCACGCTGGTTGCAGATGGTCAGCAGGCACTGGACATCATAACGAAAGCTGACGCCAACCATTTTGACGTCGTGCTGATGGATATCCAGATGCCGGTTTTGGATGGCCTCGAAGCAACCCGCAGAATCACACGCATCGCACCGGCGCTGCCTGTAATCGGACTAACGGCTCATGCCATGGCCGAAGAAAAAGCCCGCTGCCTGGCTGCCGGCATGGTGGACCATGTCGTCAAACCAGTCGATCCCGACCTGCTGGTAAAAGCCATTCGACGCCACGCAACCGCCAAGCACCATCCTCAGGCACCCATTTATTCCAACGCGCAATCCGGCACCACAGACGAAAACCGTGATGCCTGCAAAGACCCAAACTATATCGACTTAGCCATTCTGGTCAGCCGGGTCGGAAATGACCCTGCAAAGCTGAAAAAATACACCGGACTATTCATCAATTCGGCTCGAGACACCCTTAGCGCTATGCAATCTGCCCAGTCTCTGGGAGATTTCCCCACGCTGTCCATGCTCGGGCACCGGCTAAAATCCTCTGCGCTAACTGTAGGCGCGATGCGTTTTGCCGATCTCTGTCATACGTTGGAAAAGGAGAATCCGGACGGCAAACCGGAATACACCGAAAACATCGTTGAGGAGATGCTCACCCTGTTCGAGCAAATCGAACAACGGGTGGGAT